>NZ_JBSFEO010000024.1:0-178408 GCF_053594475.1 Embleya sp. NPDC001921 | reverse complement strand
CTCCCCCGGCCGCCCGAGCGCTGGGCACACTTCTCCAAGCCGGAGGCCAAGCGGCGGGCCTGTGGCGGTTGCCCCCGCCACGGCCCGACCCCACTCCGGTTCATCCGCCGAGGGAGTTATCGAAGTGTACGGATCCACCCGAGCCAAACGCGGGCTCGCCGCCGCCGCGGTCACCGCGGTCGCCGTTCCGCTCGCCCTGGCCGGCGCCGCGCTCGCCGCCACGCCGGCCGCGGCCGACACCCTTCCGTCGCTGCCCGGCGGCACCAAGAAGGCCAAGACGCTGGTCATCGGCATCGACGGGCTGCGCTTCGACAAGCTGCGGAGCGGCGACGCGCCCAACCTCAAGGCCCTGATGGCCGGCGGCGTGACCGCGTCGAGCAACCTGTACGCCCAGCCGTTCGCGCCCACCGTCTCCGGACCCGGCTGGTCCACCGTCGCCACCGGCGTATGGCCGGACAAGCACGGCGTGCACGACAACTCGTTCGCCGGATCGCGGTACGACACGTACCCCGACTTCGCGACCCGCCTGGAGACCGCCCAACCGGCCGCCTCCACGCTCGTGGTCGGCGCGTGGGAACCGATCTCGTCGAAGATCTTCTCGCCGAAGGTCGACGTGCGCGTGTCCACCGACGAGAACGACGACCTCGCCACCGCCGACACCGCGCAGTACCTGTCCACCGGCAACCCCGACGTCGCGTTCATGCACCTGGACGCGGTCGACGGCGCCGGCCACAACAACGGTGGCACCAGCGCCGAGTACGCACAGGCCGTACGCGAGGCCGACACCCGGGTGGGCAAGGTCCTCGACGCGCTGCGCGGTCGGGCGACCCACGCCCAGGAGGACTGGCTGATCATGGTCACCACCGACCACGGCCACACCGACTCCGGTGGCCACGGCGGCGACACCCCGCAGGAGCGCCAGACCTTCGTCATCGCGAACGGCGGGGGCATGCCCGCCGGCACCGTGCGCGACGACGTACGCCTCGTCGACATCGCGCCCACCGTGCTCAAGCACGAGGGCGTGCGGATCGACCCGGCGTGGGGCCTGGACGGGCAGCCGATCGACGAGATCAAGCCGGACGCCTTCGACTCGCTGCGGCCGACCCTGTCCGAGCGCGTCGACGAGATGGGCATCCCCGCCGGCCTCGAGGGCTTCACCCACACCACGCCGCAGGGCTGGTCGATCGACAACTCGGCGATGCCCGCCGGGGGCGTGACCGAGTGGCGCGGCTGGTCCTTCACCACCGACGAGTTCTTCACCCGCGCCGAGGGCAACGCCCAGGCCCGCGAGGGCAACGTGCGCAGCCGCAACGTGTTCGCCGTCGCCGACTCCGACGAGTGGGACGACAAGGCGCACGCCGCCGGGCAGTTCGACTCGACCCTGGTCTCCCCGGCCTACCCGGTCGAGGGCAAGGCCAAGGCGGAGCTGAGCTACGTCAGCGACTACCAGGTCGACGGCCCGCAGACCGGCGACGTGTACGTGTCCTGGGACGGCGGCGCGCCCAAGCTGCTCAAGTCCTACCGTGCCGACACCAACCAGGTCGAGCGCCTGACGCTCGACGTCCCCGCGGGCGCCAAGACCGCGCAGATCCGGTTCCGCTACACCGGCACCAACAGCCGCTTCTGGGCGATCGATCAGGTCTCCCTCACCGCGAGCGGCGCCACGAACCCGGGTGGCGGCGACCCGCTGTCCGGCAACCAGGTGATCACCACCACCGTCACGAACACCGGCGGGCTGACCATGACGGTCGACGGCGGCACGGTCATCCTGCCCTCGCCCGAACTGACCGCCGCGGGCGACCGGTTGGCCAGTTCCGGCGCGCTGAACACCGTGCAGGTCACCGACCTGCGCACGGCCGACCCGGGTTGGAACGTCAGCGGCCAGGTCACCGACTTCGCCGCCCCGGGCGGCGCGGGCTTCGACGGCTCGGCCCTGGGCTGGACCCCGAAGGTCGTCAAGGCCGGCGACGGTCAGCAGGTGACCGCCGGCCCGCCGGTGGCGCCCGCGGCCGACGGCGGCGTCAAGACCGCACGCACCCTGGGCCGGGCGGTGGCCGGCCACGGTCGCGGCACCGCCGTGCTCGGCGCCGACCTGAGCCTGAACCTGGCCACCACGACCGCGCCCGGCACCTACAGCGCGACCCTCACGGTCACCGCGATCTGAGCACCCGCCGATCCGCGGATCCGCTTCCGATGATCCGCCGACGCGACACCCCGGCGGCGCGGGGTACGGGCCGCCATTCCCATACCCCGCGCCCACCCGGACCCCACGTCACCCACCCCGCCCGGTCCGGGCCGCGAACGGAAATACTTCATGCCCCTCCCCCGTCATCGCCTCCACCGGGTGCTCGCCGCGCTCGTCGCCGCCGGCGCCTGCCTCGTGCCGTCCTGCGCCACACCCACCGCCGCCGCCGAACCCGCGCCCGCCCCCACCACCTGGTCCGTGCAGCCGTCGACCGAACACGGTCCGGACGACCGCCCGTTCTTCCGCTACCAACTCCCGCCCGGAGCCCGGCAGATCGACTACGTCGCCGTCACGAACGCCGGTGAAGCACCCCTGACCGTGGATCTGTACGCCCAGGACGCCTTCACCACCGCCGCCGGCGGCTTCGACCTGCTCGCGGCCGGACGCCCCTCCGCCGACGTCGGCGCGTGGATCCGCCTCAAGCAGACCCGGATCACCGTGCCGCCGCGCTCGCGCAGCGACGTACCCTTCGAACTCGCCGTCCCGGACAACGCGTCCCCCGGCGACCACACCGGCGGAGTCGTCGCCTCCGTGGCCACTCCCGGCCGGGACGCCGCCGGCAGTCGAGTGCTGCTCGACCGACGTGTGGGCACCCGCGTCCACCTGCGGGTCGACGGCCCACTGCGCCCCGCCCTGGGCGCCGGCGGGCTGAGCGCGCGGGTGCACACCTCACCCGACCCCTTCGGCGCCGGCCTGACCGTCACCTACACGGTGCGCAACACCGGCAACGTCCGCCTCGGCGCCCGTCCCGAGCTGACCGTTCGCGGCCCCTGGGGCGTGAGCGCCGGGCACCGACGGCTCGACCCGCTGCCGGAGTTGCTGCCCGGCGCCGCCTTGACCCGAACCGTGCGCCTGGACGGCGTGACCCAGGCGTTCCTGCTCGATGTCGACCTCGCGGTGCATCCGATGCCGGTACCCGGCGGCCCCGCGGAGACCGGCCCGATCGCCCACGCGCGCACCCGGGTGCGGGCCGTGCCGTGGATCGCGGTGGCGGCATCCGCGCTGCTGCTCGCCGTGCTCGTGTCGCTCGTCGTGCGTCGCCGCCGTCGTCGCCGACGCGCGGAGGGGACCACATTCCGCGAGGGCGAGCCGATCCCGCAACCCGTCGGGGCCGGCGGCTCGTAGCCCCCGGCCGTTCGCGCGGCGATCATCGGTCGACTCGCGGGGCGGTGATTCGGCGGTGTCGATGCCTTGCCCGGGCGTTGCGGCCACACGATACTGACGTGAGGTCGCTGTCCGTGTTCCGTGGGGCGGGACGTGTCCGCGCTCGACAGGTGCCCGAGGGGGACCGCTCGATGGGCAGGAGAGTTCCGCGTCGGTTCGGACAGGATCCGCTGGGGTTTCTCGAGGACCTCTCCCGCCGTCGTTCGGCCGGGGTCTTCCCGCTCCCCTGGGGCGGTTGGTGCGTGGGCGACCCGGAGTTGGCGCTCACGGTGCTGCGCGGCCCGGAGTTCAACGCGGGACTGTCCACCTTCTACGGTGACTTGCTGCCCTCACGATCGGCCCAGATCGCCGTCGGGCACGCGGTACGCGGCATCCTGCGACCACGATTACCGGAGTATCGGGAGAACCTGGCCGAGGCGGTGGCCGAACTGCCCGCGGTCGGGCGGTGGCCCCGGACCGGTCCCGCGCTGGTGTACCGGTGTACCGCCGACCTGCTGCTGCACCCCGCCGCGGCCCCCGAGTTGCGGCACCTGCTGGCCCGCTCCGTGGGCGCGGGCCTGCTGATCCGCTCGCCCCTGATGCGCGAGCGCGTACGCGTGGAGCTGCTGCGGTCGCGGCTGTTCGCGGCACTGATCCAGCACATCGGACAACGCCGCGCGGCCGGCGGCGATCCCGCCGCACCGCGAGACCTGCTCGACGCCGTCGTCGGCGCGTGCCCCGGGGGCACCGACGACCGGACCGTGGCCGAGCTGTACGTGCTGCTGTTCCGCTCGATCGTGGGGAACGTCGGCTACACCGTGGCCTGGTCCGTACTGCTGGCCGGCCTGCACAGCGCGCCGGGCGCGCCGTGGCCGTGGCCCGCCGAGTGGATCGTGCGCGAGGCCGCGCGGCATCGCCCGTTCGTCTGGATGGTCGGCCGCCCGGTGCCGCATCCCGTCGAGTTCGGCGGTGTCGCGGTGCGTCCCGGCGCGATCCTGTCGGTCAGCCCCTATCTCCTGCACCACGACGAGCGACACTGGAGTCGTCCCGACGCCTTCCGGCCCGAACGCTGGGCGCACCCGGACGAACGCGGCCCCTATCTGCCGTTCAGCGCGGGCCCGTTCATCTGCGCCGGCGCGGCGATCGCCCAGACCATGACCGCCGACGCGGTGGCCGCCCTGGCCGGTGACGCCCGGCTGACCGTCGTCGACGGGGACAGCCGTCCGGTGGTGACCAACGCGGCGGCTCCGCAGCCGTTCACCCTGAGCCTCACCACCCGTTCCGTCAGCGGATCACCCGCATCCGGGAGGAGGTGAACACCCATGATGGCGATCATCCGACGCATCCTCACGAACACGCCGCCACTGATCTGGAACCCGAAGGACCCGTGGTGACCCCACCTGGGACGAACGGCCCGCGCGGTCGAACGCATCGGTCCGCGCGGGCCGTTCGGCGCACCCGGCTGGGTCAGCCGTTGTGGGCGCGCTCGGCCACCCGGTCGGAGAACAGGGTGACCATCTCCCAGCCCTCGCGCAGGGTTTCCTCGACCCGCTCCACGGACCAGTCGTCGCGGTCGGCCAGGGCCCGATAGCCGAGCTCCAGGTGTTCGATGTCGGCCCCGTCGTGGAGTTCGAAGTAGCGGCTGCCCGCGAAGCTGGTCAACCCGGCGTTGTGGAACACCAGGCCGCTGCCTTCCAGCACCAGGTGCGCCAGCACGATGCGGTCGACGGTGCTCGACGAGGTCATCCGGTCCACGAACCACGAGGACGCCGCGGCGACGACCGGATCACGGCGGGCCGCGCGGCCCGCCCGCGTGCCGCCGAGCAGCGTGTTGTGGCCGAGTTCCTCGGCCAGGTGTTCCTCGGCGAGCCGACGCGAGGGCGTGTCGATCTCCCCGGCGACGCGGGCGGCGATCACCCGCTGGAAGCCGTCGGACCACTGTTGGAGGTGGTCCAGCGCGCGTTCGCGCGATTCCCCGGTGCCGGCGTCGGGGTGTGCGACGAGGCGGATCAGGGCGCTGTCCCGGTATCCGGCCATGTGCCGTTCGTTCGCCGCCCGCACGGCCGCCACCTCGTGCCGGTCGGCCAGGTAACTCACGCGCGGGGACTCGGTGTTCTCGTACAGTCCGGCGCCCTCGAACTGGATCGACAAGGCCCAGAACCCGGCCGGTCCGGTGCCCACGAAGCCGTGGTCGTCACCCGGCGGGAGCAGCACGATGTCGCCCGGCCCGATCTCCTGCCGGAGTTCGCCGAGCGTTCGCCCGGATCCGACCGCCGCGACGACCATGCTCTTGACGGGATGCCGGTGCACGGCCTGTGCCTGGTCGGGGAGCAGTCGTACCCAACTCATCGATACCCGCGCGAGGTCGGGGATGAATTCCTTGAGTGCCGGATGGCGGTGGAAGTCCTTCAACAGCCCGATGTCGTGGACGGATTCGTCGACGACCACGGAGGTGATCGCCTCGAGGTCGTCGCGGTGGATGATCTGCATGCGGCTCACGGCCTTTCGTGTGCTCGGCGTCGTGTGGTGGGGGTGCGTGGGGCACCGGCGGTGCGGGGAACGGTCGGCGGGATCCCGGGCCTTCAGGGCCTGACCAGGACCTTCAGGGCGCTGCGGTCGTGCATGGCGCGGTATCCGTCGGCGATCGATGCGAGGGGGATCGTGCTGTCGAACACCGGTGAGGGGTCGAGTGTGCCGTCGAGCACGCGCGGCAACAGGTCGGGGAGGTAGGACCGGACGGGGGCGATGCCGCCGCGCAGGGTGAGGTTCTTCATGAACAGGGCGCCGACGTCCAGTCCGCGGTCGCTTCCGTGCGGGGCGCCGACCCAGCCGATGGCGCCGCCGGGGCGGGTGACGCCGATGGCGGTACGCATCGCCTCCTCGCTGCCCACGGCCTCGATCGCGGCGTGCACGCCGTGGCCGCCCGTCGTCTCGCGTACCGCCGTCACGGCCGCCTCGCCGCGTTCGGTGATCGTGCGGGCGGCGCCGAACTCGTGGGCCAGGCGCAGCCGGGCCGCGTGTCGGCCCAGCGCGATGACGTGCTCCGCGCCCAGCATGCGGGCGGCCAGGACGGCGCACAGCCCGACCGCGCCGTCGCCCACCACGGCGACGATCGCACCCGGCCGGGCGCCGGCGCTCACCGCCGCGTGGTAGCCGGTGCCCATGACGTCCGTCAGTGCGAGCAGCGCGCCGAGCAGCCGGTCGTCCGAGGCGGCCTCGGCGGGCACCTTGACCAGGGTGCTGTCGGCGTACGGGACCCGGACGCCCTCGCCCTGGCCGCCGTCGGACCCGACCGCGCCCCACATTCCGCCGTTGGTGCAGGAGGTGGGCAGGCGCTCCGCGCAGAAGACGCAGTTCCCGTCGGACCAGGTGAACGGGGCGATGACCAGGTCGCCGGGGCGTACCGCGCGCACCTCGGAGCCGGTTTCCACGACGGTGCCCAGGAATTCGTGCCCGATGCGCTGTCCGGGTGTGCGGGCGGACTCGCCCCGGTAGGCCCACAGGTCGCTGCCGCACACACACGCGCGCAGGACCTGGACCACCGCGTCGCCGGGCCGCCGCACGCGCGGGTCGGGGACGTCCTCGACGCGGATGTCATAGGGGCCGTGAATGGTGGTGGCGCGCATGCGTCACGTCCTTGTCCCCGGCGTCGGTGGGCCGGTCGGCGGTCAGGGTGATCAGGTCGAAGTCCGCGACGGGCCGGGCGTCCTGGTTGACGACCTCGACGTGCCAGCGCACTTCGCCGTGGCGGGCACCGGGGCGTGCGGTGATCCGCCGGGCGGTCAGGGTGACGGTCAGTGCGTCGTCCGGCCGTACCGGGGTCGAGAAGCGCAGGTTCTCCAGTGCGCGGTTGGCCAGTACGGGCCCGGGTTCGGGCGGTACGAACATGCCTGCCGCGAGCGACAGGACCAGGTAGCCGTGGGCGACGATCCCGCGATAGAGCGGATGACCGGTCGCGGTGGCGTCGTCGGTGTGCAAGTAGTAGTGATCGCCGGTGAGTTCGGCGAAACGGTCGATGTCGGCCCGGGTGAGTGTGCGCGGGCCGACCGTCACGGCGTCGCCGGCGCGCAGGTCGCTCAGGTATCGGCGCAGGGGATGGGTCGGGCCGTGCGTGCGGGCGGCCCCCGGTTCCCATCGATCGGTGACCGCCGCCAGATGCCCGGGCGAGGCCCGGACGTTCGTGGTGCCCAGGTGGCGGTGGAGCGGACGAAGGCGTTCCGTGTCCTCCGGAGCGCTTCGGTCGGCGCACGCGTCCCGCGGGTCGACGATCTCGACGCGGCTGTGCGTGGGGGTCAGCCCGCGGACCAGGTCACGGGCCGTTGCGGGGTCCTCGGTGACCACCCAGCCGTGCAGGTCACGGCCGCCGAGGGCGAGCGCGTCGCGGATGTCGGCCGACGAGCGGTACGGCACGAGAGTTGCGACCGGCCCGAACGCCTGCACCTCGTGCACCTCGCGCCGTCCCGGGTCGTCGGCGGCCAGCAGCACCGGCGGCATGAGCGCGCCGAAGCGCCGCTCGTCGGCGACCGCCGCGATCCGGCCCGGCGTCCCGCGGATCGTGCGGGTGGCCCCGCGCAGTCGGGTGACATCCGCCAGGACGCGGCGCCGATGCGGCGCGTCGATCAGCGGCCCCATGCCCACTCCGGTGATATACGGGTCACCCGGTCGGATCTCGTCCAGCGCGGCGGCGGTCGCGTCCGCCACCGCGTCCAGGAGCGGCGCCGGCACGAAGGCGCGGCGCACCGCCGCCCGTGTCTGACCCGCGTGCGCCGTCATGGCGGTCACCAGTCGGTCCACGAACACCGCGAAGGCCGCCGTGCCGGGTGTGGCGTCGGCGCCCAGCACCGCGCAGTCCAGGGCGTCCGTGGCGTAGTCCTCGCGGGGCGGGGCGGCAAGCCTCGCGATCCGCCCGCGCAGCCGGGTGGCGGTGGCCGACGTCCCGGTGAAGCGGAGCAGGTCGTGGGCGGTGAGGTGGTCGGCCAGGCGGGTGGGTCCGGACACGAACTGGAGTGCTCCGTCCGGGATTCCGTCGCACTCGGTGATCCGCCGCACCAGGTGTGCCACCACCTGGGCGGTGCGGTGCGACGGCCGGACGATGAGGGGTGTGCCCGCGACGAACGCGTGGGCGAAGGCGCCGAGCGTGGTGGTCGCGGGCAGGCTGAAGCCGCTGATCTGCACCGCGACGCCGGGCGGCCCGTCCAGGACGGACCGGGTCGCCGAACCCCGTACCCCGAAGGGCGGGTCGGCCGCGTCTTCCACCAGGAGCCGGCCGTCCGCCGTCGCGCCGCCGTCGGCCAGCCGGCGGGTGAGTGCCGCGGCGCAGTGCCGCATCGTCTCCAGCCCGCTGTCGAAGTCCTGTGCGGCGTCGGTCGGCGAGCTGCCCAGGTGGGCGAGGAGACGGACGAACTCCTCGCGGTGGACCGCGAGATGGCGTGCCAGCCGGTTGGTCCATCGGGCCCGCCCGGCGAAGTCGGTCCGGTGCAGCGCGGGGATGCCCACCGAGCGGGCGTACCCGAACGCCGGGGCGGCGTCGATCGCGGTCGTGGTGACCCGGAAGACCTCGTGTCCGTGCACCGCGTGTCGGCGCGTGATCCCGGAGTCGGCGGGCGTGTGCCATCGGCCGCACAGGTAGTGCGGCACCGGGCCGGTCAATGTCGGCTCCCTTCACCCGGCGCGCACAGGACGGGCCGGCGTGCCGCGATATCCGTCGATTCGACTGCTTCGATGCCGCTCGGCGTGAGTCCGGCCTGCGCCGCCGAGCGAAACACGGAAGGCGATAGTGAGTAGGTCGCCTTGAAAGTGCGCTGGAAATGACTGAGGTCCCGATAACCGACCTTGACGCAGATATCGGCCACCGGGAGGCTGCTTTCCATCAGCAATGCACGGGCGAGTTCCATACGCAGCTCCGTGACGAAATCTATGAATCTGTGACCGGTCCGCTTCTTGAAGGTCCGCGAGAAGTGGTATTTGCTCATGTGCGCGGCTCGGGCGGCCAGTTGGAGTGTCAGTTCGTTGTCGGTGAATCTCTCCCGGATGAAGGTCACGGCGGTGTCGACCTGCTCGGCCACCGTGTCCACCCCTCGGTGTTCGGCGGGTGCGGGCGCGCCGGGCGCGTCCGCGCGCAATCGGCCGGTGAACCACAGGAGCTCCTCGACGAAGCCGCTCAGCGTGGCATGCGGCGCCTCGTCCCGCGTTCCGGGCGGCGGGGTGGCGGTCGGGTGGCCGGGCACGGTCAGCGCGCTGGGGATGACCACCGCGTCCAACGCGGCCAGCACGATTCGGAGATGGTCCACCGCGTGGGTGCCGCGGGCGGCGCTCACCGAGACCAGGCCCACCGGTTTGCGCCGCACCGGGCCGCCGTCGAGCTGGTCGAGGGCGAGTTTGATCTCGCCGGAGCAGGAGTTGTTGCGCACGGCGGTCAGCAGCACCAGCGCGTGGGCGCGTGCGGCCGAGGCGCGTAGCAGCTCGCGGGGTACGGCGTCGCGGCCGGCCGGGCCGACCCGAAGCCATTCCGGGCGGCGGCCGGCGACCGTGCCGATCGTGCTGCGCAGACCCGGGAAGAGCTGCGTTCCGTCGGCGGAATACTCCGGGGTGTCACTGACGATGAGAATGGCAGGAGGAATGGTTAACGCAAACGGCTGGACCATGGTCGAGCTCCCCGTGGATCGTGTCTCGATAAGACTAGGGAGGCGCGTGTCAAGGCCGTGTGAGGGTTGTTCGCTCCGGCGTCGTCGTTTCTTTACGCCGACGATAGGATTCGGGCGCCGAGCGAGCCGGCTCCACCGAAAAGGATCGGTATCCCAACTGTTTCCGAAGATTCGGTTGCCCATTATGCAGGGGATTGTGTGGCGGCGGACGGCAGGAAACCCACGGATTCGAAGTAGTCGAGATGGGCGTTGATCAGCGTGCCGTCGATCGGCGGGCAGGCGATGTCGGCGCCGCTCGCACCGTCCGGGACGACGCCGGCGTCGCCGATGGGCGGGCGGGCGGTTCCACCGAGCAGCGCCCGGTAGGAGGCCAGCAGCAGGCTCGCTCTGGTGAGGGCGCCGTCGTACCCGTGCCGCGCGTCCCACAGGCGGGTGAGCCACACGTCGGGCGGCACGATGGCGATCGGAAACCGCTTCGCCACGTGCCCGAGCAGTTCGCGCAGCGGCATCCCGGAGGAGTTCAGCAGGTAGCGCACGGGCGCCGCGGGCCGGTCCGCGGCGGGCCCGTGCACGATGGCGCGGGCCACGTGGTCCACAGGTGTGAAGGACACCTGGGCAGCGGTGACGTCGGGAGCCGCTCCCAGGAGCACGACCGCGCGCACGAGGTTCCAGACGGCGTCGTCGAGTTGGCACGCGCCCGTGACCGAGTGGCCGCTGATCCGCCCGGGGCGGTAGACGGCGACCGGCACACCCCGCTCGCCGGCCTGGAGCACCAGGCGCTCCGCGACCCACTTGCTCGTCACGTAGCCGGCTGCCGGCGTCCCGGGCGGCGGAGGTTGCCCGGCGGGGTCGGCGGGATCGGTGGACAGCGCCGCGGTGGAGACGAAGTGCACCGGCTTGACATGGTCCGCGCAGGCCAGCCGCAGTACCTCCGCGGTGCCTCGTACGTTGGCGTCGCGGAGCGGTTCGTAGCGCGCGACGTGGCTGACCCGTGCCCCGCTGTGCTGGATGACGTCGACGCGTTCGGCGAGTCGGGACCATTGTCGTGGGGCCAGGCCGAGGCGGGGTCGAGCCAGGTCGCCCGTGATCGGGACGATCCGGGCGGCCGTGTCGGCGTCCCACAGCAGGTAGCGCCGCATCGTCTCCTGGAGGCGATGTCGCGCGTGCTGCGGGCTGTCGGCGCGGACCAGGCACCACACGTCGTCGTCGGTGCGGTCCAGGAGTTCGCGCAGGAGGAAGGCACCGAGGAAACCGGTCGCGCCGGTGAGCAGGACGCGGCGGTCGGATCCGGGCCGGCGCGGGACGGACGGGACGAGCGGGGTGGACGAGGCGGACGAGGCGGACGAGGCCGGGACGATGTCCGGGTCGAGCAGCGCGTCCGTGCGCGGATCCGCGCCGCGCGTCGCGGGTCCGGTTCGGGCGGGGGCGGGGATGTCTTCGCGGATCATGTGACGCCTCCCGAGCGTCGGCGGCGGATGGGTGTATCGGGTGGCGGCGGATCGGACGAGCGGTCGGTCCGGTGATCCTGGCCGAGGGGCGTGCGCGGCTGCGGCTGCGCAGGCGTCCACGTCCGTGCCCGCGGCTGTGGCTGTGGCTGCGGCTGTGACTGCGCAGGCGTCCGCGGCGGTGACTGTGACTGCGAAGGCCCCTGCGGCTGCGGCTGCGAAGGTGCCCGCGGACGCGTCCGTGACTGTGTCCGCGGGCGTGCCGGGGGCTGCGGGGGCGTCCCAGGCCGTGCCCGTTCGTGTGCCGTCGCCCGCGCGGCCGGATCACCGATGCCGACGAAGGGCGTCGACCGGTCCCTGCGCCCGAGTCGGAGCAGCGTGTCCCCCGGTCCCGCGTCGATCAGTCCGGGGACCCCGAGGTCGCGGACCGCGTGCATCGCCTCACGCCAGCGGACCGGGAGCACGAGCCCTTGCACCAGCCGTTCGCGGACCTCCTCGGGGTCGGTGTGCTCGCGCGCGTCGATCGCCGAGACGAACCGTGCGGTGCCCGGGCGGAAGTCCACGGCCTCCAGCCGGCTGCGCCAGCGCGGGACCGCGTCCATCATGAGCGGACTGTGGAAACCTCCGGCGATGGGCAACGGTTCGGCGCGCAGGCACAGTTCGGCGGCCAGCCGCACGGTCTCGCGCACGGCGGCGGGGTCGCCGGACAGTACGACCTGGCGCGCGCTGTTGAGGCCGGCGATCTCGAGGATGCCGCCGCGCTCGGCCAGCACGCGGCGGCGCAGCCACTCGACGTCGGCCGGTTCGGCGCCCACCACCGCGACCATGGCCCCGGGCCGGCGCAGGTTCTGCGCACGGCACAACGCGCCGCGGGCGACCGCGAGGTCGAACGCGTCGTGCGCGTCCAGGAATCCGGCGCACGCGGCGGCGGTGAGTTCACCGAGGCTGTGTCCGATGGCCAAGGGTGGACGGACGGACGGCCCGAAGGCGGCCTCGACGGCGGCGATGCCCACGGCGCAGGTGGCCGGTTGGTTGACGGCGGTGTCGGTCAGGTCCAGGGCGTCCGGGTCGGCTGTGTCGAAGGTGTCCAACAGTCGCGCCACGAGCGCGTGCCGGTGGTGGGCGTGCAGGGCCGCGGTGAGCGCCGCCGCCTTGGTGCCCTGCCCGGGGAAGGCGATGCCGAAGCCGGTGGTCATATGCGTACTCGACCCTCCTGTAGTACGTCCGTCATGTCCGGGGCGGGACCGGCCGCCCGGTCGAAAAAGCGCCGGGTCAGCGCGGGATCGTCCGCGATCGCCGCCAGCCGGTCCTGCCCGCGGTCGGGGCGCAGCCGTGCGAGCGCCAGGGCGTCGGTGTAGCGGTCGGCGAGCAGCCGGTCGCGGTGTCGGGCGAAGCGCCGCAACGCCGCCCGCAGCAGCGGCTCGTCGTGCAGGTCGGTGCCCACGCAGGCGGTGAGCAGGGCGGCCTGACGAAAGGCCGCGGTGATGCCGTCCGCGGTGATGGAGTCCTTGTGGTGCCCGGCGTCGCCGACCAGCGCCCAGCCCGGGCCGAACGCGCCGCGGAAGAAGTTGAGTTGCGTGCCGCAGCCGAAGAGCCGCTCCACCCGGGTGCCGGCCCGGGCCCGGTCGTGCAGTTCCGGCGCCGCCGCGGCCAGACCCTCGAGATAGCCGGCCTCGGGGCGGGCCCGCAGCGCCGCGTACGCGGCCTGCGGGCGATAGACCCCGATCAGCGTGCGGCCGTCGTTGGTCGGGACGCAGCCCACCCAGTGTCCGCGCACGGCGTACGCCTCGAACCGGTCCGCGGGCACGCCTTCCCAGTAGCCGTAGTAGACGCAGCTCAGCACGGGGTTCTCGCGCGTCACCGGGGCCCGGACGGAATCCGCCACAACGGACCGCATGCCGTCCGCGCCGACGACGAGCGCGGCGGCGTCGGTGCCGGTGCTCGCCCCGGCGCGCCATCGCACGCCCACGGCCCGGTCGCCGTCGAAGACCACGTCCGTGACCCGGCACCGCTCGCGGAATTCCACTCCGGCGGCGGTCGCGGCCTCGGCGAGGATGTTGTCGAGCAGATACCGGCGCGGCGCGTAGGCCGCGCCGATGTCCCCGATCGGGGTCGGCGTGCCCGCCAGGGTCACCTCTCCCATGCGGTGTGTCGCGGCCGTGATCGGCGGGCAGCCGGTGGCCGTGACGCGGTCCAGCAGGCCCCACGCGTCGAGCAGTGCGCTGCCCGGTTGATGGATGTACAGGGTGGAGAGCGTGTCGCGGGGAAACCGGGCCCGTTCCAGCATCAGGACGCGGTATCCGGCGCGGGCGAACAGCATTGCCGTCGGCGCGCCGGCGCAGCGGGCACCGACGACGATCACGTCGTACATGGCGAACTCCTCGATGCGGGGCACCACTTGCACAGTCGTGGGGGTGTCGGCCGGGCGGTCACAGGATCAGCCCGCCGTCCACCCCGATCACTTGGCCGTTGATGTAGCGGGCCCGGTCCGAGGCGAGGAACGAGACCAGGTCGGCGACCTCCTCGGGGCTGCCCGGTCGGCGCAGCGGGATCCGGTCGAGGATGGACGCCTTTGCCGCGTCCGCCAGTTCCGCGGTCATGTCGGTGTCGATCAGGCCGGGGGCGACCACGTTGGAGCGCACCCCGAAGCGGCCGAGTTCGCGGGCCAGGGATGTGGTGAAGCCGACGATGCCCGCCTTGGACGCGGCGTAGTTGCTCTGGCCGGCGCTGCCGTGCGCGGCGGCGATCGAGGACAGGGTGAGGATGCAGCCGCCGCCGTGCCGCATCAGCGCGAGGGCTGCGGCCCGGCAGACGTGGTAGGTCCCGTCCAGATTGGTGCGGATCACCTCGTCCCAGTCCTCGTCGGACATGCGCGCCAGCGGCCGGTCGCGCACGACACCGGCACACGTGACCAGGGTCGACAGCGGCCCCAGTCGCGCCTCGGCGACCGCGACGAGGGCGCGGGCCTCGTGCGCGGCCGAGACGTCGGCCCGGTGTGCCACGACGGTGGCGCCGGCCGCGCCGGCCTCGGCCACGACCTTGGCCGCGGCGTCCGGTCGGGACCGGTAGCAGAAGGCGACGTCGAATCCGTCCGCGGCCAGTCGGTTCACCACGGCCCGTCCGATGCCGCGTGATCCTCCGGTCACCACCGCGACCGGCCGTCGGGTGTCCGCCACGCTCAGGCCGCCCCGAGCCGGGCCGACAGGAATGCGTGTACGGCGTCCACCGAGGTGAGTTCGGCGAATTCGGACTCCGCGAGCCGCACACCGTAGCGCTTCTCCAACTGCACCATGAGTTCCATCGTGGTGAGCGAGTCGATGCCGAGGTCGACGGCGAACTCGCTGTCGTAGGCGACCATCTCGTCGGCGAGTTCGAGTTCCTCGACGAAGAAGTCGCGCAGTTCATCGCGGGTGGGGATGGGCTTGGTCATGGTCGGTGTCCCTTCGTGGTGGCCGGTGTCGTCCGGGCGTCGTCCGGCGGCGTGCCGTGTGTGCTTTACGTGCCGTGCGGGCCCGGCGCGCCGGGCGTGTTGCGCGTGCGGCCGGTGTACGGGGTGATGTCGGTGATCGAGAGGTGGCCGTGGGCGGACGCGGCGACGACCGCGAGGCGATCGGTGAGGCCGCCGGGCGTGCCGAGCCGGCCGACGACGCGGCGCACCGGGGTCAGGCAACCGCCGCCGATCGCCGCGGGTACGGCGGTGATCTCGCCGTCCGGGGCGAGTTCGGCCAGCCGTGCCGCGACGGCCGCGCCGATCGCGGAGTCGTCGAGCACGGTGTCGATGTGGTGCGGCGGTGGGCCGTCGTGGGCGAGTTGCCGCCACAACGCCTCGAGGACGGCCCGCGCGCTGTCGGGGCCGGGAAGGAACGCGCTGTACGTCGAGCAGTAGCCGTACACGCCGGCCCCGCCGGCGAGTGCCTCCTCGGGTTCGCAGACCAGGACCGCGGCTCCGATGTCGGCCGGCGCGGCGCCGGATCGGGCGCTCGACCGCTGTGCGGCCGGGGGTGGTTCCTCCACGGCGCCGGCCAGGACGACCGACGCGCGCCCGGCGGCGAGTGCGCGTGCGGCGCTCTGGAGTGCGTCCAGCCCCGCCACGGCCGGTGAGTTGGTGGTCAGGTCGAAGCCGCGCAGCAGGTGTTCGGGCGCCAGTCGGGCCGCGAACATGCTCATCGCCATGTACGGGACGCGGGCGGGCGGCAGTTCGGCGGCGCCGAGGTCGATGATCGTGCGGTCGAACTCCTCGATCAGGGCCGCGCCGGCGTTGTTGGTTCCCACGACCGCGGCCCGCCGGTGTGCGGGAACCTCGGTGAACCACGGGCCGGTGTCGAGCGACGCCGCCCTGGCCGCGGCGAGCAGGTGGAGGCAGCCGGCGGGCAACCGGCGATAGCCGCGCCCGGGCAGGGCTTGGGCGACCTCGAACCATCCGGGGCGCGCGGCGAGTCGCGGCCCGAGCGCACCATCGGGCCGGTCCACGCCGGGAGCGATCACCCCCAGACCCGTGACGCGCATCCGCGCCGGGGCGGTCATGCCGACCACCCCTGTCCGGCGAGCGCGAAGGAGGAGTTGTTGCCGCCGAAGGCGCAGGTGTTCACCAGCACCGCCGGGCGTTCGAGACGCAGCGGGCCCTCCCGGGGAAGCCACACGTCGCATTCCGGGTCCTGCTCCACCGGGGCGTTCGCGGGGATCCGCGCCCGGGCGAGGATCAGCGCGGAGGTCAGGCAGGCGAAGATCCCGGCCGCCGCCGAGGTGTGTCCGATCAACGCCTTGAGTGCGAACAGCGGTAGCGGGTCGGCCACCTGTCCGAACACCCGGCGCAGCGCGCGGCTCTCCACCGCGTCGTTGAGCGGGGTGCCGGTCGCGTGCGGCAGCACGCAGCCCACCTGGTCCGGGCGCAGGCCCGCGTCGGCCAGGGCCTCGTGCATCGCGCGCACGAGCTGGGCAGCGTCCGGGTCGGGCGCGGTCGGGTGCAGCGCGTCGCAACTCCACGCCACCCCGGCGAGTTCCGCGTACGCGCGGGCCCCGCGCCGTCGGGCGTGCGCCGCCGACTCCAGCACGACCATCGCGGCGCCGTCGCCGAACATGGTGCCGGCCCGGTCCCGGGCGAAGGGGCGGCAGCTTCGCGGGTCGGCCGCGCCGAGCCGGTCGAATCCGCCCATGCCGACCCGGGTGACCCCGTCCGCGGCGCCGACCAGGACCACGGACGCCTCACCCGAGCGGATCATGTCCGAGGCGATGCCGAGCGCGTACCCGCCCGCCGAACAGGCGTTGCCCACACTGATGTTGCCCCGGCGCGAGCCGATGGCCGCGCCCACGACCGCGGCGGCGACCGCGAGCGGTGTCCAGCGCGGGCGGCCGGCCCCGTCGGCGCCGCGCCGCTCCTCCTGCACGCTCGCGTTTCCCATTTCGCAGCCCATGACCACGGGCACGTCGGCGCGGTCGCCCTGCCCGATCCCGGCGTCGTCGAGCGCTTCGAGCGCGGCTCCCACCGCCATCCGCGGCACCGCGCCGAGCGGGACGCCCGCGTGCCGGCGCGGGTGCTCGGGGACGGCGGCCCCGGGTACCCGGTACATCCGGGTCGCCCGCATGTTCAGGTGCGGCAGGTCGACCTCGCGCGGTGCGGCGCCGCCGGCGAGCAGCGCGTTCCAGTACGCGCCGACTCCGGCCCCCAGGCAGGAGACGGCGCCGAGGCCGGTGAGCACGGCCCGGCGTTCGTCAGGCCTCGGTGTCATGGCGACCACCTCCCGCGCGGACCGGTTCGGGGCGGGTGAGCAGTACGGCCGCCACGCCGCCGGGATCACCCTCGCCGTCGGATCCGGCGCCGATGCGGTCGTCGCCGGCGACGGCCAGCACCGATTCGTCGCCCGATTGGTCGAACCAGGCCGCCGCGGCCGCGCATTGCAGCACTCCGAGCGCGCCCGAGCACCGACCCAGCCGGGCGGTCAGGTCGAGTGTCGACGCCTGCCGGCCGGCGGCCACCCACCGTGCGATCGGGCGGTCGTAGGCCTTCGTCGCCTGCCCGACCGCGTCGGCGCGGGCGGCCGCTCGGCCGTACCCGGTGATCACCGCGCGCGGTCGCACGCCGCGGGCGCGGGCGTGTTCGGGCTTTTCCACGACCAGGCAGGCCGCGCCGTCCAGCCACCGCCCGCCGCCGTGCTGACGGTGCAACCGGGCCACCGGCGCGGTGTCCGGTTCGACGCCGACCACGACGGCGGCCTCGGCGCGTCCGGCGGTGAGCAGCGCCGCGGCCCAGAACACGGCGTCCAGACCGCCGGTCGTGCCACTGCACAGGGTGATGTTGGGTCCGCGCAGGCCGTGCGCGATCGCCACCCAGCCGGCGGTGACGTTGCTCGACATGTGCGGGACCCGGATGGGGCTCAGGCCGGTGACGGTCTCCGCCGCGATGGTGTCGGTGAAGTCGCAGACGGTGTCCAGGTTGCCGAAGTTGCTGCTGACGATGACGGCGGTGGCCGCGGGATCGCGCAGCGCCACGCCGTCCAGGGCCCGGCGTACGGCGTGCAGGGCCAGGCGGGAGGCGCGGTCCTTGTGCCGCATCCCCGCGCCGGCGCGACCGGCGTCCGGATCGCGGTCCGCGACGGCCCCGACTCCGGCTTCGGCCGGCTCCAGCAGGTCGTATTCGTCGCGCAGACCGGAGACCGCGAGGCCGCAGCCGGTGATCACGGGCGCCGTCCCGTACGTCGTCCCGGCCGGCATCACGGCGCCTTCCCCACGACGGCGACGGCGTTGATGCCGCCCAGGCCGATCGCGTTGATCTGCGCGGTGGCGAATCCGCCGAAGGCGGGTTCGCCCGCGACCAGGCGCAGGTTCGCGGCCTCCGGGATCGGCTCGCGCAGGTCGGCGATCGGCGGGAGTTCCCCCGATCGCAGCGCCAGCACGGCGATGACCAGGCTCATCAGGCCGGAGCCGCCGCACGTGTGCCCCAGTCCGGATTTGATCGAGGTGACCAGCGGGCCGGGCCGGGACCGTCCGAACACCTCGTCCAGGACTTCGGATTCGACCACGTCGTTGTGTCGGGTGCCGCTGCCGTGCACGACGACCAGGTCGACGTCCTGGGGCCGGACCGCGGCTCGCCGGTGCGCCTCGTGCACGGCCGCGGTCACGCTTGCCGAGTCGGGCACCGTCGGATGGGCGGCGTCGCAGTTCATCGCGACGCCGCGGACCTGTGCGAGGGCCGGCCGGTGGTGGGTGCCGGCCCGGCGCACCACGACGGCCACCGCGCCCTCGCCCATGACCATGCCCCTCCGGTCGCGGTCGAACGGGCGGATCGACTGCGGCGCCGGGTTCTGCACGCGGTCGAGCCCGCCGAAGGCGCTCTCGGTGAGGGAGTCGGTGCCGGCCACCACGACGGTCTCCGCCAGGCCGAGCGCGATCAGGTCGGTGGCCATGCCCAGGGCGTACAGGGACGCGGCGCACGCGCTCGCCACGGTGTGCGTGCGGGTGGTCCCGAACGCGTCGCGCATGGCCCGGGCGAAGTGCAGGTCGGTGGGTTCGAGTTCGGTGCCGTCGCGCCACCACAGTTCCGCCGAGCGCAGCTCGCGCAGGGTGGTTCCGACGATCACCGGGATGTCCGCGATCCCGCCGGCCCGCGTCCCCCCGTACGCTGCGCCGCCGCCCGGATCCGCGTCCGTGCGTCCCGCTTCGCCGACTCCGACGTCGGCCGGTCCTGGGCCGTGGGCCGGTCCCCCATCGTCCAGCCCGGCGTCCGCGAGCGCCGCGGCGACCGCCGCGCGCAGCCAACGGGTGGCCCGGCCGGGCTCGTCGCGGCCCGGCACGGCGCGATCGTCGATCTCGTACGCGTTCTTCACCCGGAACCCCGCGCTGTCGAAGGCGCGCAGCGGGGCGACTCCGCTCTCGCCTCGGCACAACGCCCGGTGGATCGCACCCGGTTCGTCCGCGAGGCAGGTGACCGCGCCCATGCCGACGATGTCCCAGGTCATCGCGTCTCCTCGGGGGTGCGCAGCCGGTAGCGGGCGAGCTTTCCGGTGGAGGTGGTCGGCAACGCGTCGATGAGTTCGATCCGCGAGGGGCGGCGGTGCGGCGGCAATTGCTCGCGGAGGGCGCGCAGGGCGCTGCGGCGCACCTCCTCCGGCGCGGCGCCGGGCACGGGAACGGCGTAGGCCACGGCCTGTTGCAGGCCGGCCGGGTCCCGGTCGGCGACGACGGCGCAGTCCGCGACGCCCTCGGTCGCCTTGAGCAGTGCCTCGATCTCCGCGGGCGCCACCTTGTGGCCGCCGATGTTGAGCAGGTCGTCCGTACGGCAGACGTGCCGGAAGTCCCCGTCGGGCGTGCGGTGCACGACGTCGCCCGGGTAGACGCCCCCGTCGGCGAACGTGCGCGCCTGGGCGTCGGGCCGGTCGATGTAGCCGAGCGCGGCGGACGCGGACGAGATGTGCAGCCGGCCGTGGATCCCGGCCGGCACCGGCCGCCCGTGCTCGTCGCGGACGGTCGCCGTCACGCCCGGCACCGGGTTGCCGGTGGATCCGTGCGGCGGGGCGTCGGTCGCGGTGGCCAGCACGATGTGCAGGACCTCGGTCGCGCCGAGGCCGTTGACCAGCGGGAACCCGAAGGTCTCGGTGGTGCGGCGGGCGAGGTCGGCGGGCAGGTGCTCGCCGGCGGCGACCGCGAGGCGGATGCCGGCGGTGTCCGGGGCCGCTCCTCGGCCGGCGACCGCGGCCAGCAGGGATTCGTAGACCCTGGGCACGGCGCACAGCACGGTCGGCCGGTACCGGTCGATCGCGGTGGTCACGCTGAACGCGTCGACGGGGCCGGTGAGCAGCGCCGAGCCGGCGCCGGCCGCGAGGGGGAACAGCAGCGAGTTGCCGAAGCCGTAACCGAAGGAGAGCTTGGCGGTGGACAGGACGGTGTCCGATTCGGTCAGCGCGAGCACGCCGCCGAAGCCGTTCAGCACGGCGAGCAGCCCGCCCATGGAGTGGCGTACGCCGCGCGGCCGGCCGGTGCTGCCCGAGGTGTACTGCACCAACACCTCGGCTCCCTCGGCGAACCTCGCGGGTGCGCCCGGGTCGACGAACGCCCCTGTCTCGTCCGGGTGTTCGTGGCGGAAGCCGAGCGGCCCCAGGGCCGCGGCCAGTTCGTCGCGACGCTCGCGCGCAAGGTGGAGATCCGCGTATTCGGCGGCGCAGTCCCCGGCGATGAACACGAGCTCGGCGTCGCGGAGCATCGGGCTGAGTACGACCGGCACGCAGCCGTGCCACCACAGGCCCAGGACGGCGACGATCGCGTCCGCCGTGTCGTCGGAGACCACCAGGGCGCGGCAACCCCGGCGGATCCCGCCGGCCGCCAGTGCGCCGGCGTACCCGCGTGCCGCCTCGGTCAGTTCGGCGTAGGTCATGGCACCGGTGCGGTCGGTGACGCTCGTACGGCTGCCCCGGCCGGCCGCGGTGTGCCGCAGCAGGAGCAGGTCGACGGGGTTCATCGGGAGCCTCCCCGGTCGTTCCGCGGGTCGGCGCCGACGCCGTGCCGACGCAGCGCGGCGAGCACGTCGGCCAGGCAGTCCAGTCGGGCCGCCTCCTCGGCGGCGAACCGCACCTCGAAGGCGCGTTCGACCCGTGCCACGAATTCGGTCTTCTGGAGCGAGTCCATCTCCAGTTGTGCGTGGAAGGCCGCGTCGGGCGTGATCCGCTCGGGTTCCGTCTCCAGCACCGCGGCGGCGATCGCCCGCACGCCCTCCGGCGTGGCGATCGCATCCGGGGTGGCGATCGCATCCGGGGCGGCGATCGCATCCGGGGCGGTGGTCGCGTCCGGCGTGGCGGTCGCGTCCGGGGCGGTGGTCACATCCGGCGTGGTGCGGTGGGTCATGGATTCCTCGTGCCGGGGTGGGCGGTTCGGTTCGCGCCGGACGGCCACGGACTCCCGCGCCGCGGTCGCCAGATGGCCGGGCAAGTCGTGGTACTTCTCCCGCAGTTGCCGTTTGAGGACCTTCCCGGTCGCGCCGACGGGCAGGTCCGCGTCATCGGCGGCGATCTCCAGGGCGGCCAGGTCGGGCTGACCGGCCGCGGCGAGCGCGGTGTTGGCCCGATCGAGCAGTCCCGCCGGGTCCGCGTGCTCCCCCCGCAGCCGGACCACCGCCACCGGTACGCTCGCGCCGCGGTCGCCTCCCGCGACCACCGCGCAGTCGGCCGCTTCGGGCAGGGCGAGCAGGATCACCTCCTCCATCAGGACGGAGTGGCCCGGCGATCCCGCGGTGTGGATGGTGTCCACGACGCGGTCGACGTGGAAGTAGTGGTTCTCCGCGGTGCGGCGCACCAGGTCCCCGGACAGGAACCAGCCGCCGAGGAAACTGCGGTGGTAGGTGTCCGAGTCGTTCCAATAGCCGGTGGTCACCGACTCCCCGCGGACACCGAGCATGCCCACCTCCCCCACGTCGGCGTGGCTGCCGTCCTCGCGCAGTACCGCCACCTTCATCGCCGAGCCGGGCCTGCCGAGGTGACGCGGGGACGAGGGTGTGTCGGGTGCGGTGGAGCGGCGCAGCGCCGCCCAGCCGAGTTCGGACGAGCCGAGGATGTCGTTGAAGACCGAGCCCGGTACGGCGTTGCCCGTCACGGTGCGCCCGCCCATCCGTACCAGCGACCGCACGTGCGCCTCGTGGGCGGAGTCGCCCACGTTGACCCAGTCCGTCACCGACGTGAAGTCCGCCGGGTCCGGGTCCGAGACGGCGAGTTCGGCGAGGGTGTGGTTGAACGCGAAGATCGTCGTCGGCCGGTGCGCGGCGGCGGCGCGGGACAGGCCGGCGGCGGTGCGGTCGGCGAAGGAGACCACGGGCAGACCCGCCGCCAGCGCGAAGAAGGTGATCGCGATCGCGGCCCCGTGGCTGAGGGGGGCCGCGCACAACAACAGCGAGTCGTCGGGCTCGGGTTGGGTGGCGAGCCGGAACCGGGTACCCGCGACGCTCTGCCGGTGGGTCCAGGTGACCAGCTTGGGCCGGCCGGTGGTGCCGGACGAATGGCACAGGAAGATCGGGTCGTTGTCGCCGTGCCGGTATCTCGCCTTGCCGGGTAGTTCCGGACTGCCGAGCCCGGCCGCGTCCGCGCGGGTGTGCGTCCAGCGCAGTCCGGGCAGTTCCCGGTGCCGACCGGCGAGGAGTTCCAGGTGCGCGGGGTCGGTGTACAGGCCGACCGGGTCGGCGCGGTCCATCAGGCCGAGCGCGAGCTCGGGCGGCATCCGGCCGTTGACGAGGACCGCGATGGCCCCGATCCGGGCGAGCGCGGCCAGGTGCACGTGGTCTTCGAAGGAGTCCTCGATGTAGATGGCGACCCGGTCGCGCGGTCGTACGCCCTGGTCGAGGTAGTGGCACGCCCACGCGTCGGCGAGGGCGTCGAGTGCGGCGATGCCGAACTCCCGCCGCCGGGTCCCGTCGCCGACCACGAGCGGCGGGTCCGCCACGAGCAGGGGTGCGTCGGGGGCCCGGCTGTGCTCCAGCGCGGTACGCCAGAGGTTGCCACCCCCGAGCCGGGTGTCCCGGGCCAGGGCGACGCGTGCCGGTCGTGGGAGCAGGGTGTGTCGGGCCGAGAGCATGGGGTCCCCGATTCTCGGTGGGAAGAAGGGAGGCGCTCCCGCCCGGCGCGTCGACGACACCGACGCGGCGGCCTTGCGGGAACGGGTCCAGTGCACCCACGTCGGGAGGCCGGGGGCAACCGGTTGCGCTCCCGGGTCGCGGGGTTGAGCAACATTCACCGCATGTGGGGCCGGACGTTCCCGGCCGCGCAACCCAGCCGATTGCGAAGGCACTTGCCCGGCGCGTGTGATGGACCGGTCGGCACACCGCGGCACGACGACCCGTCGGCACACCGCGGCACGACGGCCCGTCGGCACACCGCGGCACGACGGCCCGTGGGCACATCGCGGCACGACCGCCCGTCGGCACACCGCGGCACGCGGCCCGGTCGGCACACCACTTCACGGAGGGGCTTCGCCATGGCGCTACCGGAAATGCTCGAAGTCCGTTCCGCCGACACGCCCCGGGAGCTGTCCTGGCACCTGCCGAACGGCATCCGAGTGCGCCGTTCGTCCGCGTACGCGGGACGGGCGGGCCCCGCGTTGGCGGCGCTGGAGGAACGGCTGGACCGGCGCCGCGGCATGCTCGCCCATGTCGGGAACGGAACGGTCGTGGGATACGCCGACCCGCCGATCGAGGTGAGCGTCCGCGGTTCCCTGCTCGCCGTGCGCGCGCTCAACGCCCGGGGCCGGGTGCTGCTTCCCGCGCTGGCCCGGGCGACCGCCGGCGTCCTGCACGATCGGGAGGTCCGCGCGGACGGGGTGTACGGGACCGTGCCGTCCCCCAACGAGGCGATCGCCGAGGAGGACCGTACCCGCCGGGCCGGGGTCTTCACCGTGCTCCGGGAGTTGGTGGACGCGATGCGCTCTCCCGCGGACTCCTGCCTGGGCCTGTACGGAGCCTTCGGCTACGACCTGATCCTGGGGATGGAGGGCATCACGATCGCGCGAGAACGCGATCCCGGCGACCGCATGCTCGTCCTGCACCTGCCGGACGAACTCCTCGAGGTGGACGAGCGCAACGACTCGGCGATCCGGCACCGGTACGAGTTCCACGACGGTCGCGCGCGCACCGACGGACTGCCGCGTACCACCGCGGACGCCGCCTTCCGCCCCGGAGGCGCGGTCGCGGGGGACGACCACGCTCCCGGCGAGTACGCCCGGGTCGTGGAGCGGGCCCGCTCGGCCTTCCACGCGGGTGACCTGTTCGAGGTCGTGCCCGGCCGTGAGTTCCGCCGCGCCGCGACCGCGCCGCCGTCGACGGTGTACCGGCGGCTGTACGCCCGCAACCCCGCCCCCTACGCGCTGTTGATGAATCTCGGGGAGCGTGAGCACCTGATCGGGGCGTCACCCGAGCGGTTCGTCGCGGTCCGGGCGGGAGGGGACGCCGGAGCGGGAGGGGACGCCGGAACGGACGGACACCTCGTCGTGGAGTCCACGCCGATCAGCGGCACGATCGCACGCGGCCGCGACGCGCTGGAGGACGCGGCGCGGGTGCGCAGGCTGTTGGAATCCGAGAAGGAGGAGTCCGAACTCACCATGTGCACCGACGTGGACCGCAACGACAAGGCGAAGGTGTGCGTACCCGGGAGCATCCGGGTCACCGCTCGGCGCCGCGTCGAGTTCCACGCCACGCTGATCCACACCGTCGACCGTGTGGAGGGGCGCCTGAGACCCGAACTCGACGCCCTGGACGCGTTCCTGGCGCACCTGTGGGCGGTCACCGTCACCGGCGCGCCCAAGCGGGCCGCGGTGCAGTACCTCGAGCGCGAGGAGAGGTCGCCCCGGCGCTGGTACGGCGGAGCCGTCGGCCGGATCCGCTTCGACGGGGGCCTGGACAGCGCGCTCACGCTGCGCACCATCCAGATCCGCCGCGGAACGGCCGTCGTCCGGACCGGGGCGACGTTGTTGTGCGCGTCCGACCCCCGGGCGGAAGAGGCGGAGACCGAACTGAAGGCCCGGGCCCTGCTGGCCGCGCTGGACGAGGCGGAGGCACCCGAGGTCCGCGCCCCGGCGCCGATGCCGGTGCCGGTTCCGGCGGCGATCCGGCGGTCGTCGCCGATCGCCGAGCCGGCCGCCCGGCCCAGGGTCCTGATGGTCGACCACCAGGACTCGTTCGTGCACTGCCTGGCCGACTACTTCCGTCAGTGCGGCGCCGAGGTGGCCACGTTCCGGCCGCCGCACCACCTGGCGGTCCTGGAACGCACCCGGCCGGACCTGCTCGTGTTGTCCCCCGGCCCGGGGCGCCCGAGCGACTTCGGCGTCGCCGAGACGCTGGCCGCGGCGGAGGCACTCGGCACCCCGGTGTTCGGGGTGTGTCTCGGATTGCAGGGCCTCGTCGAATACCTGGGCGGCACGCTCGGCGTCCTGGACCGTCCCGTCCACGGGCGGTCCTCGCGGGTGCGGGTCACCGATCCCCGCGGCGGGTTGCTCGCCGGCCTCCCGGAGACGTTCGAAGTCGGCCGCTACCACTCGCTGTACGTGGACGCGAAGGACCTGCCACCGCGACTGCGGGTCTGCGCCACCACGGACGACGGCGTCGCGATGGTCGTCGAGCACACCGAACGCCCGCTCGCGGCCGTGCAGTTCCACCCCGAATCGATCATGACGGCCCACGGATCCATCGGCCGCGGCATCATCGCGAACGCCCTGAGCCACCTGACCCGACGACCGACCCCGAGCGCCGCCCCGACCACGAACTGACCCCGCCCGCCCGGCCGGCCGCCGGGAGGCCTCGACCGGCCGGGCCGAAGCATCGTCGCGGCCGGATCGGTCGACGGGCCCTGCGGCGCGCGGCCGGGCCGGGTGTGGGTCAGCTCGTCTCCTCACCGCGGGTGTTGGCGACGAACAGGCCGACCACGGCCGCGCCCGCGAGGAGGAACGCGCCGACCAGCAGCGCCTTTTGGTAACCGTCCGTGTAGGCGGAGGCCGCGGCGTCGCCGGCGGCCAGTCGGTGGGTGGTCTCCGCGGTCGCCACGGCGGAGAGGATCGCGAGGCCGAACGCGCCGCCGAGTTGTTGCGCGGTGTTCATCAGCGCCGCCGCCAGGCCCGCCTGTTCGGCGGGGACACCCGCGTTGGCGGCGGTGGCGACGCCGACGAAGACGAAGCCGAGCCCGAAGGACATCACGACCAGGCCGGGCAACAGGTCCCCGAGGTAGGTGCCGTCCACCGGGATCCGGGACAACAACCAGACCCCGGCGGAGGCGATGAGCGAGCCGACCACGATCAGCGGACGGGTGCCGACCCGGGCCAGCAGCGGCTGGGCCATTCCGGCGGCGATGCCCACACCCACGGTGACCGGCAGGAACGCGGATCCGGCCTTGATCTCGGAGTAGCCCATGACACCCTGCACGTACAGGGTGATGAAGAAGAACATCGCGATGAAGCCGGACATGGCCACCAGTTGCGTGATGTTCGCCGCGGCCAGACCCTTGACCCGGAAGATGCCCAACGGCATCAGCGGGTTGCCGATGACCGCCTCGTTGACGACGAAGGCGAACAACAGGCAGGCGGCTACGCCCAGTTCGACCAGGGTGCGGGTGGACGACCAGCCCTGGTCGGGGGCCTTGACCAGGCCGTAGACCAGCAGCACCAGTCCGCCGGTGGCCAGTGCGGTGCCCAGGAAGTCGAAGCCCCGTACCGATGCCCGGCGTTTGTCGTCGGGCAGGAGTCGGGGGATGACCGGCAGCACGAGCGCGCAGACCGGCAGGTTGACGAACATGACCCAGCGCCACCCGGGGCCCTCGGTGAGCACTCCGCCCAGGAACACGCCGACGGCGGAGGCGAGTGCGCCGGTGCCCGCCCAGGCGCCGAGCGCCTTGTTGCGGTCGGAACCGGTACCGAACGAGGTGGTCAGGATCGACAGGGCCGCGGGCAACATCATCGACGCGCCCACGCCCTGGGCGAGCCGGGCGCCGATCAACACCTCGGAACTCTGCGCCAGTCCACCGATCAGGGAGGAGGCGGCGAACACCAGCGTGCCCCCGGTCAGGACCCGGCGGCGCCCGATCAGGTCCGCGGCCCGCCCGCCCAGGAGCATCAGGCCGCCGTAGGTCAGGAGGTAGCCGGACGGCACCCATTGCAGACCCTGGTTGCTCAGGTCCAGGTCGCGTTGGATGGCCGGCAGCGCGATGTTGACGATGGAGGCGTCGACGAAGTCGAGGAAGGCCACCGCGCACAGCAGCACGAGGGTGAGTTTGCCCCGCGCGGTGGTCAGGAACGAGGCGTCGGACTCGGCCGGAGCCGCGGACTTCGGCGGATCCGTCGAGTCGGTCGATGCGAAGGTGTCGGTGGACATGAGTGCTCCAGGACTGGGGTGCGGTTCGGTTTCGGGCGTGCGGGGACGAGGCGACGGTCGTGCCGGGGCGTCGCCCGAGGTGGTCACGGGAGGTGCGCGCGGCTCGTACCGCGCGGCGAAGGTCGGGCGGGTCAGCTCTCGGTGTCGTCGGGGGGTCGGTGGGTGTCGTCCGCGGCCCGCGGCCCGTGCGGGGCTCGGGTGAAGTCGGGGTAGTCGATCGGGTCGGCGTCGTCGACGATGTCCAGCGAAACCGCCTTGAGCTTCTCGGGGTTGGCGATCACGTCGATCCGCACGATCCGGTCACCCGCCACGGTGAAGCCCGCGACGCCGCTGGGCCGGTTGGGGTCGCCCACCAACCGACCCGGGGCGCCGTTGACCAGGACGGGGCGGGCGTACGGCAGGAAGAGCGGGGCCGAGCGCAACATCTGCCGTGCGACCTTCTCGGCGCCGACCACGCCGGCCGGGACCGAGTGCCGGGTCGGTCCCAGGTCGAGTTGGAAGGAGACGTCCGGGTCGAGATGGGCCAGGAGCGCGTCGAAGTCGCCGTCCTGCGCGGCGGCCATGAACGCGTCGACGACGCGGCGCTGCCGCTTGAGGTCGCCCTCCGGCTGCGGCGCGGATCGCACCCGCCGCCGCGCCCGGCAGGCCAACTGCCGGGCAGCCGCCGGGCTGCGGTCGACGATGGGGCCGACCTCGTCGAACGGCACGCCGAACACGTCGTGCAGCACGAAGGCGAGCCGCTCGGCCGGATTCAAGGTCTCCAGCACGATCAGCAGCGCCAGGCCGATCGCGTCGGCCTCGATGGTCTTGCGTTCGGGGTCGTACGCGTCGGCGTCGGCCGAGCGCACGATCGGCTCCGGCAACCACGTGCCCGGATAGTCCTCACGCCGCAGCCGCCGTGCGCGCAGCATGTCGAGGCAGATCCGCCCGACGATCGTGGTCAGCCAGGCCCGCAGGTCGCGAATGTCCTCGTGCTCGGTGCGCGACACCCGCAGCCAGGTCTCCTGGATCGCGTCCTCGGCGTCGGCGCGCGAACCGAGGATGCCGTACGCGACGGACCTCAGGT
The DNA here is from genome assembly GCF_053594475.1 of Embleya sp. NPDC001921. NCBI lineage: Bacteria > Bacillati > Actinomycetota > Actinomycetes > Kitasatosporales > Streptomycetaceae > Embleya > Embleya sp. NPDC001921. The sequence continues at coordinate 150,042 of NZ_JBSFEO010000024.1, read as the reverse complement.
GCGGGCGCAGCCCCTCGAACTGCTCGGCCGTCCACTCCGCACGCCACGCGGGCTCGGGCCCGGGTTCGTTCTCCATGCGATGTAGACGAACGTCGGCGGGAAAGTGTGACACGGGCTGCGGAAGCCCGCGCGGCAGGCGCCGGCCGAAGGAACACCGGCGCGATCGCCCGCCGTCCCGGGACGGGACCGACCGCGAGCCGACCCGTCGGCGCTCCCTCCGCGCCGGTCGTCGGTGCGCTCTGGTAGGCAGGACTCCTACGCGCACCGATCCGCACCCACCCGAACCCACGCAGGTGACCTCTCGGCATGAGCATCTACACCTACCTCGAACACTTCGGCGGCCTGCCCGTCGCCGACCTGAGGCCACCCGACTCGAAGCAGCCCTCGGCCGTTCCCGGGCGGCAACCCGAGCAGGGCCTCCGCGGCAAGCCCACGCCGCCGTACGGCATCGCGCCCGGCGACCACCCCGCGGACGCCGTCGCATGGCGGCTGCGCCACCGCCACTGGGAAGACGACCCCGAACTCACCGACCTCTACGCCTACTTCCTCGCCAATGTCGACACCACACGAGTCACCGCGCTGATCGTCGGCGCCTGGGACGTGGACATGTCCGAGGAGAACCCGCTGACCGAACTGCTGGTCCGCGACGCCGCCCGCTTTCCGGCGCTGCGCCATCTGTTCGTCGGCGACGTGGTGCAGGAGGAATCCGAGATCTCCTGGATCGGCATCGGCCCCTCCACCGGACTCCTCGAAGCCTTCCCACACCTCGAGGAACTGGTGTTGCGGGGCAGCGAGAACGCCACCGAGGAAGCGCCCGCCCTGACTCCGGTGCGCCACGAGCACCTGCGCCGGCTCCGCTTCGAGAGCGGCGGCCTGTCCGCTCGGATCGTGCGCGCCGTCGGCATGAGCGACCTCCCCGCGCTCGAGGAACTCGACATGTGGCTCGGCGTCGACGACTACGGCGGTGATGCCCGCGTCGACGACCTCGCCGACCTCCTGTCCGGAACGCGAGTGCCCCGGCTTCGGCATCTCGGGTTGATGAACAGCGAATTGCAGAACGAGATCGCCGCCGCGATCGCGAGCGCCGCCGTCACTCCCCGGCTCGAATCCCTAGACCTGTCGATGGGAATCCTGAGCAACGACGGCGCCGAGGCGCTGCTGAACAGCCGATCCCTGGGCCGGCTGCGGAATCTGACGATCCGTCACCACTTCCTGGACGACGCCGTGGCCGAGCGCCTGCGGGCCACGCTGCGGGCATCCGGCGTGACGGTGGAGATCTCCGCCCCCGAAAGCCCCCGCGACTGGGGCGGCGACCCCCGATACGTGGAGGTCTCCGAATGACCTGCGGGCACGCCCGGGCACGCTGCGTCGGCGCGATCGGCCCCACGGGCACGGCCGATCTCCGCGTCGTGCGATGCCTGCCGTGACCGTGATCACGGTCGTCGCCAATCCGGGGCACCGGCGCGTCGTGGGATTCGACGCGGCGGCGCGGGCCGCCGGGTTGCCGGCCCCGCGCGTCGTCCCCTGGGAGGACGTGCTGGGCGGCGGCGCGGAACCGGCTTTCGCCGCCGGGCCGGTGCGGATCGACTCCCCCGGCGAGAACCCCGTCGTCCACGCACTGCTCGGCGGACCGTCCGACCCACACCGCGTCGAGGGCGGTGCGGTCCGCCACGCGACCTTTGTGCGCGCGCTGGGGCGCGTACGAAACGCCGTCGCCGCGACGCCCGGCGCGTGGCTGGTCAACGACCCCGACGACATCGCCGTCATGTTCGACAAGCCGCGCGCGCACGGGCGGCTGCGCGACGCGGGCGTCCCGGTCCCGCCGGGGCTCGGCCCGGAGGGGCGCGGCGTCGCCGTGCGCTCCTACACCCACCTGCGCGACCTGATGCGCGACACCGGCCGGCCGCGCGTGTTCGTCAAGCCCGCGCACGGCTCGTCGGCGTCCGGGGTGGTCGCCCTGGAGACCTCGGGGACGCGCGTACAGGCCACCACGTCCACCGAACTGGTGCGCACCGCCTCGGGGATCGCCCTGTTCAACTCGTTGCGGGTGCGCAAGTACCGCGACGAGGGGGATATCGCGGCCCTGATCGACGCACTGTGCGCGGACGGCGTGCACGTCGAGACCTGGCTGCCCAAACTCACCCTCGACGGACTCGCCGTCGACCTGCGCGTCCTGGTCGTCGCGGGCCGTGCCACACACGTCGTCGCGCGCGGCAGCCGTACCCCGATGACCAACCTGCACCTGGGCAACGCCCGCGTCGACGTCGACGCGGTCCGCCGCGCCGTGGGGACCGCCGCCTGGGAGGAGGCGATGACGACGTGTGTTCGCGCGGCCGGATGTTTTCCCCGCACGCTGCACGTCGGCGTCGATCTCCTGGTCGCGGTCGACCGCCGCCACCACGCGGTCGGTGAGGTCAACGCGTTCGGCGATCTGCTGCCGGGTGTGCTGCACCGGGGCCGGGACACATGGCAGGAACAGATCCGCGCCCTGGTCGAGAACCGGCGCCCTCCCGCGAGGCCACGACATGCGGGACGCGAGCCATCGGACCGCGAAGCGCCGGACCTCGAGACGGCACACTGCCAGGCACCGGACCGCCCAGCGGCGGACCGCGAGCCACCGGACCGCGAGGCACCGGACCGCGAAACACCGGATCGAGAAACACCGAAGCGCGAAACACCGAACCGCGAGACACCCGACGAGGAACGACTGCCGTGCCCGACCTGACGACACCCCCACCGCGCCGCGGGAACGACGGCCGCAACGGCCACGACCCCGACATGAACGAGGTCGTCGGCCGGCACGATCTGCTCATGGTGACCCTCGACACGCTCCGCTACGACGTGGCCGCGGAACTCGTGGCGGCGGGCCGACTGCCCACCCTCGCGCGGGTGCTGCCCGGGGGGCGCTGGGAGGCGCGGCACACTCCCGGCAGCTTCACCTACGCCGCGCACACCGCGTTCCTCGCCGGGTTCCTGCCCACCCCGCTGGGGCAGGGTCCGCATCCGCGCCTGTTCGCGGCGCGCTTCGGCGGCAGCGAGTCCACCGCGCCGCACACGTGGGTGTTCGACGAGCCCGATCTGCCCTCCGGGCTGGCCCGCGCCGGCTATCACACGGCCTGCGTCGGCGGCGTCGGCTTCTTCAACAAACGCGGCCCGCTCGGCTCGGTACTGCCCGGCCTGTTCGCGGAGAGCCATTGGGATCCCGAACTCGGCGTCACCTCGCCCACCTCGTTCGAGGCACAAGTGGTCTGCGCGGAACGCGTCGTCGCCGCCCTCGACCCCGACCGGCGACTCTTCCTGCTGGTCAACGTGGCGGCGCTGCACCAGCCGAACTGGTTCCACCGGCCCGGTGCGACGGCCGCCGAGGGCGATACCCGCGAGACGCACGCGGCGGCGCTGGAGTACGTGGACCGACATCTGGGCCGGCTCTTCCGGGCGATGAGCGCCCGCCGCCCGTGTTTCACGATCCTGACGTCGGATCACGGCACGGCGTACGGCGAGGACGGCTACACCGGGCACCGCATCGGCCACGAGGTCGTGTGGACCGTGCCGTACGCGCAGTTCACCCTCGATCCCGGCGCATGGTGACCCCGCCCACGCCTTGATCGGCAACGCGCGGCGGCCCGGACCACCCGCCCCCTCCCGAGACACCGGGCGGTCGGTCGGCCTGTCGGCGCCCACTCATAGAGTCGGGGTGTGCGAACACCGCACCCGGTACTCACCCACGTCCTCGGAGGTCGTCCGCTCATGGGATCGTCCAGCACCGCCGATCCCCTGGTGGTTCCATCGTCGGCGCGGGACCTGCTCGGCTCGCCGTACGCCGGATACGTCTACTCGTATCCGCACAAGACCGCCTACCGCCCGCTCGCTCCGACGCCCACGCTGAGCGATGTGTGGCGGGGCCGGGACCTGTCGGCACTGTTCCTGTACGTGCACGTGCCGTTCTGCGAGATGCGCTGCGGCTTCTGCAACCTGTTCACCCGCACCGGCGCCCCGGCGGAACTGGTCGGGCACTACCTGGACGCGCTCGAACGGCAGGCGCGGGCCGTGCGCGAGGCGATCCCCGAGGCACGTTTCGCGGTCGCGGCGGTGGGCGGCGGAACGCCCACCTACCTGGACGCGCCCGAACTGGAAAGACTGTTCGACATCGCGACGGAGGTGATGGGCGCGGACCTCGGCGCGATCCCGATGTCCGTGGAGACCTCCCCCGCGACGGCGACGCCCGAGCGCCTGGCGGTGTTGGCCGAGCGTGGGACGACGCGGGTCAGCATCGGCGTCCAGTCGTTCGACGACGCCGAGGCCCGCGCGAGCGGGCGCCCGCAGCGCCGCGCCGACGTCGAGGCCGCGCTGGCGGCGATCCGGCACGCCGCGGTGCCGACGCTCAACATCGACCTGATCTACGGCATCGACGGCCAGACGCGGGCGAGTTGGCTCGCCTCGATCGACGCGGCGCTCGCCTGGCGACCGGAGGAGTTGTACCTGTATCCGCTGTACGTGCGCCCGCTCACCGGCCTCGGCCGACGCGCCGTCACGCGCGCCGACTGGGACCAGGACCGTCTCGCCCTCTATCGGGCGGGCCGCGACCATCTGCGCGCGGCCGGCTACGAGCAGGTCTCGATGCGCATGTTCCGCCGCGCGGACGCCCTCCCCGACACCGCCGGGTCGGCAGGCGCGGCCGGCACCGACGCGGCCGGCACCGACGCGGAAGGCGGCTACCGCTGCCAGCGCGACGGCATGATCGGCCTGGGCTGCGGCGCCCGCTCGTACACCGCCGACCTGCACTACTCGTTCGAGTACGCGGTCGGTGTCGGCGAGGTGCGTGCGATCATCGACGACTACGTGACGCTCGATCAGGAAGCCTTCACCCGTGCCCGCGTGGGCTGTCGACTGGACGGCGGGGAACGACGCAGACGCCACCTGCTCACCTCGCTGCTGCAGGCCGACGGCCTGGCCGCCAACGACTACCGGGCCACGTTCGGCACCGACGCCGAGGCCGACTTCGCCGCCGAACTGGCGCCGCTCGCCGACGCGGGCCTGCTGACCGTGTCCGAAGCGGGCATACGCCTGACCGACGAGGGCCTGGCCTGGTCCGACGCGATCGGTCCCGCGCTGTTCTCGCCCGAGACTTCCGCCCTGATGCACGGATACCGGCCGCGATGACGGGTTCTCCCCCCGCCACGCTTCCGCTGGTCGAACTCGGCGCGCGCGCCGACCCGTTGACACTCCTGTACCGGGGTCCGCTCGCTTCGTGCGACTACGACTGTGGCTACTGTCCGTTCGCCAAGCGCCGCGACACGCCCGAGCAACTACGGGCCGACCGCGCGGCGTTGGAACGCTTCGCGGACTGGGTGACGCACTCGCCGCACCGCGTGTCGGTCCTGTTCACCCCGTGGGGCGAGGGTCTCGTACGCAGTTGGTACCGCCGTACGCTCGCCGACCTGAGCCGCCTCCCGCACGTCGAACGCGTCGCCATCCAGACCAACCTGAGCGCGCATCCCCGATGGACCGAGGCGGCCGACCTCACCCGCCTGGCGCTCTGGGCGACGTACCACCCCGACCAGGTCCGCCACGCGCGCTTCCTGGAGCGTTGCCGTGACCTGCACGCGCGTGGCGTGCGCTTCAGCGTCGGCGTCGTCGGCCTGCCGGAACACCTGCCCGCCGCGCGGACCTTGCGGAACGAGCTTCCCGCCGACGTGTACCTCTGGGTCAACGCCGCCGAGGGACACGCGTACACCGACGCGGCGGCGGCCGAATGGGCAGCGCTGGACCCGCACTTCGGCTTCAGCCGGGACCCGCATCCCGCCCTCGGCGTGCGGTGCCGCACCGGTGACACCGTGATCAGTGTCGACGGCGAAGGCACCGTACGCCGCTGCCATTTCGTGCCCGAGGTGCTGGGCAACCTCTACGACGGCTCGTTCCGCGCCGGTCTCGCGCCGGCGCCGCCCTGCCCCAAGCGGGCCTGCGACTGCCACATCGGCTACGTGCACCTGACGTCCCTGCCGCTGTACGACGTCTTCGCGGGCGGCATCCTCGAACGCGTCCCCGCCGCGTTCGGCCCGGCATCTCGGCGCGTGCCTCGACACACGTGACGGGGGCGGGAATTCACCGCGACCCGTGAGCGCGTGCGCTTGTGCGCCTCTGCCGCCCCACGCCCCACGCCCCCTCTCGCCGATCATCGACGCGAGCCAATCGCTTGTCAATGTCAAGTAGATCGATAGGGTAGGCGACGGCAACCGACAGGCGGCGATCGTCCGAAAGGCGAGGCGGGCATGACGACCGACACCGTGGAACCGGAACGCACGCTCCGGGATTGTGTGGCGCGGGGCACCAAATCCGTCGTGCGCGCCCGGCACCCGGTCAACGCGCCCATGCTCGACACCTGGGCCGACGCCCTCGGCGACCCCAACCCCGTCTACCGCGACGCCGACGCCGCCGCGGCGACCGGGCGGGCCGGGATCGTCGCGCCGCCGACCATGATCCAGGCGTGGACCATGCCCCGACTCTCCGCCCTGGCCGCCACGTTGTCCCAGGTTCCCGGGTACGCGCCCTACCTGGCCGGCGAATCGGCGCACGAGGCGTCGTCGAAGAACGGGTCGACCGACGGCCGGTCACCCGACGGCCGGTCGACCGACAAGGAAACCGACAACCCGGCGGCGGCCGTACACCGGCTCCTCACCGCGCACGGGTACACCGCCCGCGCGGCGACCCGATGCCGGCAGCAGTACCACCGCGAGGCGGCGGTCGGGGACCACCTCACCTGCGAGAGCGTGCTCACGACGGTATCGCCGCGCAAGCGGACGGCGCTGGGGCCGGGCTACTTCGTCACGACACGGATGACCTTCCGCGACCAGGACGAGGCGGACGTCGCGACGGTCGACTGGACCGTGCTGTGCTTCCGTACGCCGGAACCACCGGCCGGCGCACCCGACGTCGCCGCACCGGACGCGTCCGACGCCGCCGCGCCGAACGCCCCGGCGGATCCGGCCCCGCCCACACCCGCGAGCCCCCGGACCTGCCGCCCGCTCACGGCGGCCCCCCGGGTGGGCGACCGCACCCCCGTCACCACGATCCCGATCACCCCCACGTTCGTGATCGCGACCGCGTTCGCCACCCAGGACTTCTACGCCGCCCACCACGACGCCGACTGGACGCGCACCTCGCTCCGGCGCCCCGGCATCTTCACCAACATCCTCGCCACCACCGGCCTCGTCGGCGGAGTGGTCACCGACTGGGGCGGCCCGGCCACCCGGCTCCTGGAGGTCGACCTGCACCTCCTCGCGCCCAACCACACGGGGGACACCCTCACCCTCGACGCCGAGGTGACCGCCGTGACCGGCGACGAGGTGGACCTCCGCGTCACCGGCACGAACTCCCTCGGCCCCCACGTCCGCGCCACCGTCCGCGCCCGCGTCAGCGTCTGACCCCCACCGTCGGGATCCGCACCGGGGTCCCGAAGGCCGAGCCGCTCCCCCCGCCGCGCCGCGGTGGTCCTCACCCGTGACGAAACCACCGCGCCGCCACCGGATTACGAGACGAAATCACCGTGCGCCCAAGGGTTTCCGACAGATCCCCGACATCTTCCCGAGTTCGGGCGGCGGTTCGTCACGGCTGCGAAGGCGTGCTCGTCCCCGACTGTCGCGGTGCGATCACCGACGTCGACGCGGCCGGGAGGCGGGATTGCTCACCCGCGGCCCCGGCGCAGGGACATCGGCGCGATGCCGGCGGCGTCGATCGCGAACGTGGTGCCCTTGGTGTTGAAGTACGGCGAGAGCGAGTCCACGAAGGTCACCACGTCGACGCGTTTGATCAACTCGGCTTCGGCCGCCGTCCATTCGTCGCAGCCCGCGACGTCCGGCTTGGCCATCGCGAGGCCCACCAGGCGCTGGTACTCGGGGTTGTCGACGGCGCCGAAGTTGATCCCGTCGGGCCCCGGGGGGCCGCTGAAGAAGGGGACGAGATGGTCGGGTTGCGCGAGCGCCAGCGGCGTCCAGGAGATGTCCCACTGGCCGGAGGCCAGCACCTCGCCGGTGGTGGCCGAGGTGAGCGGCTTGCGGGTGACCTTCACGCCGAACGCGTTCCACTGCTTGACCGCCAACTCGACGGCGGACACCACCTGGGAACCCGACGTGGAGGGGTAGGGCAGCACGATCGACAGTTGTTTGCCGTCCTTGCTCCAGTGCCCGCCGGACTTCTCCCAGCCCGCGGCGCGCAACGCCGCCGCGGCACCGGCCTTGTCGTGCGGCGGGCTGTTCGCGCTCACGGCGTCGGCCGGACAGGGCGGCAACATGGTGACGCCGACCCTGGCCGGCGGCGCTCCCTTGCCACCGGTGGCCACGGCCCCCAACTGTTTGCGGTCGAGCACGGCGGTCAATGCCCACCGCACCCGCGGATCGGCGGTGACGTGGTCGGCTGCCTCGTTGAACAAGAGCATGCCGAGCGGGTCGCGCTGGATCTGGTACTTCAGCCCCGCCGCCGTGAGCCGGACCCGGTCGGGACCGTTGACGGGGGCGATGTCGATCTGCTTGGCCAGGAGCAGGTTGGCCGTGGTGGACTCGTTGGCGACGACCTTGAAGACCACCCGCTCGGGCAGTTCGGCGGTGGTCGCCCCGTTCGGGCCCCAGGTGTAGTCGGCTCGCCTGGTGAAGGTGAAGTGGTCGCCCGGTGCCGTCTCGGTGAGTCGGTAGGGACCGGTGCCGTCGGTCGCGTGGGTCAGCGAGTCGGGCGACGCGAGCCCCGAGGGACAGACCAACGGCAGTCCCCACACACCCCGCAGCAGGAAGGGGGTGGGCTCCTGAGTCCTCAGTGTCAGCGTGTTGGTGGCGTCGTCGGCGGTCGCGACGGTTCCGGGCGTCACCCCCAGACCCAACAGGGGTGAGGTGTTCTTCGGGTCGAGGACGTAGTTGTACTGGGCCGCGACGGCGGACGCGGTGAGCGGTCGGCCGTCGCCGCACGTCACGTCGCGCCGGAGCGTGAAGGTCGCCGAGACGGCGTCGGTCGTCCACTTCTCGGCGACGCCCGAGACGATCTTCCCGTCGGGCTCGACGTTCACCAGGGTGTCGTAGGAGAACCGGCTCAGCAACGACGTGATCTTGGTCAGCGAGGTGAGCGGGGACAGGTTGCCGGGGTCGGCGGTGATGGCGATGGTGAGCGTGTCGCCGCCACCCGAGCCGCTCGAGCCGGTGCCGCCACACCCGACGGCGAGCAGACCCAACGCGACCACCGTCGCGGCTCCGCGTACACCGCGTCTCATCGGGCATCACCGACGCGGCCGTCGACGGCACCCCGGCCGGCGACCTTCGCCGCGCCCGAGCCGGTCCCCGTGCCGGCCGCCCGGGAGAGGGCGCGCCTCGTCTGTGGGATCCCGGCGCGGTCGCCACTGCCGAGGAAGGCGAACCACGCCTGCCTTCCGCCCTCCGGTTCGGCGCCGACCGGTGTACGGGCGTCCGAACCCACCATCCGGACGGTGGACCCGACCGCATCGGATCGTCCCATGCTGGATACCTCCTCGGAGAACGGCCCAGTGCCGCAGAGGACGCTCACGGTAGGCAGCGTCCGAACACCTCGACTCGTCCTGCCGGACAAAGAACGACCGCCGAATCCGTCCGAATCGCCGACGGCAGACGGCACCGGTTCGGGCCATCCTCTTTCTCGGGACGTCGATCCGCGCACCGACCTGCCCGAAGCGGACACGCGGCTGTCCTACTCACCCCGAGGGCGACAGCTTCGTCTCGACGAACGTCCGCAGCGCCGCCTGATCGAGCTTTCCCTTGTCGGAGCGCAGGATCAGCGTCGGATGGGTCGCCTGCTTCGGGTTCCTCAAGGTCACCACGGCGACCGGTTCGTTCCAGTACGTCACCGAGTTGGTCGCCTCGAAGTAGCGCTGGGTGAACAGGATCGCGTCGCCGAGCGGCGTACGGATCGTCTCCGTCGCGGCGCCGGCCGGAACGTCCGCGGCGGTGCGGTACATGCCGTGCCGGCCATTGCCCGGAGCCTGGGTCTGCGCCTTGCACTGCGTCGAGTTGGACTCGATCGTGACATCGCCCAGCCGCACCACGACCTGCGCGCACCCCTCGGTCGCGGGCGCGGTCGTCGGCCGCACCGGACTCGAGGCCCGGACCCGGAACGCCACCGCCTCGGTGTTCACCTCGGTCTCCCGCTCGACCGGCGGCGCGGTGGTCGAGGACTGCGACCGGGTGGGTTCCGGGCTCGGCAACGACAGGGGATCCTTCCCCGAACTCCCACAACCGGCCAGGCCGAGCACCACCAGCCCCGTCGTCAACGCCGCCGCGGTCCTTTGTCGTGCCGTCACCGTGCCACTCCCTCGTTCGTCACGTCCGTGCGGGTTCGCAGAACTGACGCAGCCGACAGCCGACGGGTTCCCTGACATCGGGCCACACGGGTCGACGGGCCGGACGGGTCAGGCGGGCCGGACGGGTCAGGCTCCCCGGCCGTGCACGGCGCTTCGCCCCGCACGCGCGTCGGGCGAGCCGGCGCGCCGATCGACGCCGGGCGCGAGCGAGGGCACCACGACCCGCGTCCAGTCCGGGCTGCCGCCGTTGACCGGTGCCGTGTCGCCGGGGCCCAGCGGCGGCGCCTGCTTGGACACGCCGAAGCCCTTGGCCGCCAGGTGGGTCAGCCTGCCCGGCGCCGAGATATCGCCGTCTCGGATGTGGTCGTGGGCGCGCCAGAAGGCTTCCCGAAGCCCCGCGTTGTAGGCGGCGACGCTTCGCCGTTCGTCGCCCGCCCGATCGTCCTCCCGGTAGCCGGCGTTGTCCCGGCTCAGCTTGTCCAGCGCGGCCTTGCGGGAGGCCTTGCCGGCCTCCCGCCACGATCGATGCAGAACCGGATCGGTGCGTGCGTGGGACAGATGGCGCGGCCCGGTGCTGCCGACCGTCATCTGTCCCATCTCGTACGCCCGCATCGGTGTCAGACCGGCGACGACGGCCGGCACCGGGAGCGAAACCGGCGGAACGGTGACCTCCGGCGCCATTCTCGCCGTTCTCGGATCGCCGGGCACGCGGGCCACGTGTCCGGCGGCCGTGAAGTGCGCGCCCAGTTGGCGTCGGAGATCGGCTGCCGAGCCGAAGGCACGCGTTTGGCTGTGCGCGGCGATGGTGTTGATCCGGGGGTCCCGGTGTCCGCCACCGTTCTCCTTCGCCGCGATGATGTCGTCGGCCGCGCGTCCGGAGCCTCGGTAGGCCAGCAGGATCGCGTCCTGGACGGGCCTGCCGTTCTCGGTCATGTCCCGCACGCGATGCGTCGCGTCCTGGACGGTGATCCCGCCGCCGTTGATCAGCACGGTGGCGGATCCCTGCCCTTGGGACAGGAGCCGACCGGTCTGTGCGAGCGCCCAGGACTCGTCACCGAAGTTCTCGCCCGGCACCACGAGGATCAGATCCTGGTCGGGTTGCAGCGGTGCCTTCCTGTTCGGATCGTAGCGCGATCCGGGAGCGGCCACCGTGCCCTCGGCCACGACGCCGACCAGCGGGGCGTCCGCCATCCCCAGTCGACCCTCGGCGACCAACCGGCGCTTGGCCTCGCCGACTTCCTTGAGGCAGCCGGAATCGGTACCGCCGAAGAACACCGCGGCCGAGAACCTCGCGGCGGTCAGCAGGATTTCCTCGTACACCGCCTTGTCCGCGGCCGTCGCCGCACCGGCTCCCGCCGCGCCGCCGACGACGGTGATCACGGGCATCGCATCGGCCACGAGCTCGTGCAGCGCGACACTCAGGTCGGCGTAGGACTCGACCCTGCGGACCGGGAACCATCGATGATTTCCCCACCGGTCGATGGGCGCGGTGAGCAATTCGGGGTCCTCGGACGCCGGCGACGCGGTGGGTTGCACAGTGCTCCTTCGCTCCCGTGTGCCGCCCCCCGCCCGCAATCAGGGTGCGGCGGGGGGCAGTTCGGGGATCAGTATGCCCGCGCCACGATCGCGATGTTGCCCGGTTGCTCGTCGCTCGCGGGAACCGACCCGTCCTCGGCGATCAGGCAGCGCACGGACACGCCCTGCTCGGCGAGCCGCGCCTCGCCCTCCGGGCCGAGTGTGGCCCAGGGGATGCGCGCCCAGCCGGTGCCGGCGGCCGCCGCGGCGTCCTCGATCGTGCCCACCTCGACGGTGCGGTCCCGGCGGCGTTCGCGGGACTGCGCCAGGAGCAGCGCCTGGTCGTCCGCGAGCGCCCGGGGCACGAGCGCGGACAGTGCCTCGATCGCCACCGGCTCCTTGCCTCCCACGTGGCGCCGGACCAACACGGCGGTGCCGTTGTCCAGATCGCGCGGCCCGACCTCGATCCGTACCGGCACACCCTTGAGCTCCCAGTCCACGGCACGGCGGCCGAAGGGGGTGTCCGTACGGTCGTCCACCCGCACCCGCACACCCGCCGCCGTCAGCCGCTCACCGATCTCGCGGACCTTCGCCACCACCGCGTCGTCGGCCTTGATCGCCACCACCACCGCCTGGATCGGCGCCAGCATCGGCGGGACCCGCAGACCGTTGTCGTCGCCGTGCATCATCACCAGGGCGCCGATCATGCGTGTGGTGGAGCCCCAGGAGGTCTGCCAGGCGTACTCCTGGCGACCGTCCTTGGACAGGTATCGGATGTCGAACGCCTTGGCGAAGTTCTGCCCGAGTTCGTGACTGGTGCCCAGTTGCAGCGCCTTGCCGTCGCCCATCATGCCCTCCAGGGTGAGCGTGTTGATCGCTCCGGCGAACCGCTCCCTGGCCGTCTTGCGCCCCGGCACGACGTCCATGGCGAGCACGTTCTCCATGAACTCGGCGTACACGTCGCGGTGGATGAGCGCGGCGTAGTCCCGGGCCTCCTCCTGGGTGGCGTGCGCGGTGTGGCCCTCCTGCCACAGGAATTCCGTCGTCCGCAGGAACACGCGCGGGCGCAGCTCCCAACGCACCACGTTCGCCCACTGGTTGATCAGCAGGGGCAGGTCGCGGTAGCTCTGCACCCATTTGGCGAAGTAGTCGTTGATGATCGTCTCGGAGGTGGGGCGGATGACGACGGGCTCGTCCAGTTCCTTGCCGCCGCCGTGCGTGACGACGGCGAGCTCGGGGGCGAAGCCCTCGACGTGCTCGGCCTCCTTCGTCAGGTAGGACTGCGGGATCAGGAGCGGGAAGTACGCGTTCGAGGCGCCCGCCCGCTTGATCCGGGCGTCCATCTCCTGCTGCATCCGCTCCCACAGGCTGTACCCGTACGGTCGAATGACCATGGTGCCGCGCACCGGACCGTTGTCCGCCAGTTCGGCCTTGTTGATCAGTTCCTGATACCAGCGGGGGAAGTCGTCCGACCGCGGAGTGAGCACGGGTGTCTTGGCCATGGCGCGCATGCTAGGACGCGGGCCCGCCGGTACGCGAACCGATATCCCCCGCCCCGAATCGCCGAGCGAACGGCCGATGTCGACGCGGCGCCGGCCGCATCGCCCACCCGGCCCAAACCCTTCGGTACGCTCGGGCCCGGCGACCTTGGACAAGGGTGGCAAGGGGGCGGGGCGGTGCCTTTGGACGACTGGCTACGAGCCGGTGCGACGCCCGACACGGATGGCCGACCGATGGGCGCCCCGGAAACGGCGGCTGCGGCCCGGGCGAACAACCGGGTGCGTTCGGGCGTCACGCACCGAGAGCCCTTCTTCGAGGAACTCGTCGACGCGGGCTCGGTCGCCGACGTCCAGCGGCTCATGCGCGAGGAGCTGCGCAAGGCGACCGGGCGCGACGTCGCGGTCGATCTGACCGGCGGGGACCTGTACTCGATGAAGGAACTCGCGCTGGCTTCCGTGCACTGGGCCCGCCTCCATCGCGACGTGCCCTTCAACCGGCTCTCCCTGGGCCATATCCCGTCGGACAACAAGAACGAAGCGACACTCGCGGAAGCGGAAGCCGGGGAGGTGAAGCTGAACATCGACTACCTGGGTGCCGGCCGACGCCCGGAGCTGCTGACCAGACTGGTGAAGAACCGGGAAGCGAACCACCTGCTGATGGGCGACCGGTTCGGTGCGGTGGCGATGTTCCTGCACGAGTTGGAGCACCTCCGCGAGATCCACGTGGGCGAGGGATTCCTGCCCGACCTGCTCAAGCGGGATCCGCACTTCGCCAAGCAGGCCGCCCTCGAACGTGCGGCCTCCTCCCAGCCGCAGGTGCCCGCGTACACCAAGTCGGCGGAGATGTTCTTCAAGGAGCAGCCCGCGCTACGCCTGGTGAACGACCGAACGGCCGCGCACCACGTCGGCAAGTACGCGGCGCGGAACAAGTACGAGTTGTTCGCCGAGTCCGGCGCCCGAGTCCATCTTTTGGGACGGGGCGCGGACTGGGTCAGTCTGGAGGTCACCCGGGCCGTGGGTCCCGTGGACGCGATCATCGCCGCGGCTCCGCATCTGCGTCTGGCCGTGCGCGAACTGCACACCCGACTCGACAAGAGGGACGGGTTGCCCGCCGAGCGGGGTTCCTCCCCGCTCCAACCGTTCGCGCGGCCCGCACAGGCGCGGTCGGTGGGGCCCGAGCCGCCGGGGCCGACCGCCGGGGGCCGGTCCGGGCGGCCCCCGGCCACCAGGGCCGTGACGAGCGTCGCCGGCCCGGTGACGGCGAAGGGACTGTCCTCCTTGCGCCGGGCAGGTCCGCGCCGGGCCGGCTCGTCGTCGACCCGGGATGCCGCGCACGGTGGCGAAGCCGACCGGGGCAGATCCGGTTTCACGCCTTCGGACCGCAGGCCGAACCGGGAATCGGGCCCGCTTCGTTGACTCGACGACCGCGGGTCACACGCCGCCGGGTACGGGGGTCCAGCGGCTTTGGTCGGCCGCGCTGGCCTCGACGGCGGCCAGGACACGCTGTACGCGCAGGCCGTCCGCGAACGACGGGCGCGGCGTGGCGCCGTCGGCCACGGCTTCGATCAGGTCCGCGGCCTGGTGGGTGAAACTGTGTTCGTAGCCCAGCCCGTGGCCCGGCGGCCACCAGGCCGCGGTGTACGGGTGGGACGGTTCGGTGACCACGACGCGGCGGAAGCCCGCCGTTCTGGTGGATTCGTCGTGGTCGTGGAACCACAGGTCGTTCATCGCCTCGAAGTCGAAGGTCACGCTGCCGCGCGAGCCGTTGAGTTCGACGCTGAGCGCGTTCTTGCGGCCGGTGGCGAAGCGGGTGGCCTCGAAGGTCGCCAGCGCGCCGCCGCTGGTGCGGGCGAGGAAGATGGCCGCGTCGTCCACGGTGACCGTTCCGGTGCCGGCGCCGCGTACCGCCCCGCCCGCCCCGGCTCCGATGCCCTCTGTCGCGACGCCCAGCGGTCGTTCCCGGACGAAGGTCTCGGTGATCGCGCTCACGCCGGTGATCACGTCGCCGGTCAGGAACTGGGCCAGGTCGACGATGTGCGCGCCGATGTCGCCCAGTGCCCCGGAGCCGGCCTGCTCACGCACCAGCCGCCACACCAACGGGTGTTCGGGGTCGACGATCCAATCCTGGAGATAGCGCGCGCGGATGTGCCGGATCGTGCCGAGCCGACCCTCCGCCACCAGCGACCGGGCCAGCGCGAGGGCGGGCACGCGGCGGTAGTTGAAGCCCACCATGGCCAGCACCCCGCGTGCGGCGGCCTCGTCCGCCGCACGTGCCATCGCCTCCGCCTCGGCGACGGTGTTCGCGAGCGGTTTCTCGCACAGGACGTGCTTGCCGGCCTCCAACGCGGCGATCGCGATCTCCGCGTGCGAGGAGCCCTGCGTACAGATGTCCACGAGCTGGATGTCGTCGCACTCCAGCAGTTCGCGCCAGTCGGTACTCGCCCGGGCCCACCCCAACCGGGCCGCGGCGGCCCGGACGCGAGCCGCGTCGCGACCGGCCACGACCCGCATGGCCGGCACCAGCGGCAGGTCGAAGAAGGCGCCGACCGATCTCCAGGCGTGCGAATGCACACGCCCCATGAAGGAGTGCCCGACCAGGCCGATGCCCAGGGTCGGGCCGGTGCTTCGGTCGAGGTGCGGCAGAGACGACATGGGCGTGATGTGCCTTTCGATGTCGGGACACGACTCGGGCTCGCACCCCGGGTCACGGCGCTCGATGTGCGGACCGCGGGCGGCGGCCGGATACGGCGAGGTACGGTCCGGCCGCCGCGGGGCCCTCAGGAGAACGCGGTGGCCATGTACCGGTCGGCGTTCTCCTTGGTCACCACGGCCGAGTACGTCGTGATCGACGCGGGTACCTCCTGCTCGGCCAGGTCGGCCGGCGCCGCGGCCTGACCGATCATCCGCGCCAGGATGATCGCCGACGACGCCATGCTCGGCGGGTAGAGCACGGTGGCCTTGAGCGGGGTGTTGTCGGCCTTGATGTCCTCCAGGGCCTTGCGCGAACCGGCGCCACCCACCAGCAGGAACTCGCTGTCGCGGCCCGCCTGTTTGATCGCGGCCATGACGCCGATGCCCTGGTCGTCGTCGTGGTTCCACATCGCGTCGATCCGCCCGGTGGCCTGGAGCATCTGGGCGGCGACCCGTTGCCCGGTGGCGGCGGTGAAGTCGGCCGACTGGCGGGCGGCGACCTTCATCCCGGCCGCCTCCAACGCCTCCCGGAAGCCCTTGCTGCGCTGCTGCGTCAGTTCGAGGTTGTCGATCCCGGCCACCTCGACGACCACCGGATTGGCCTTGCCCGCCTCCTTCATCCGCTTGGCGATGTAGGTGCCCGCGTTGACCCCCATGCCGTAGTTGTCGCCGCCGATCCAGGTGCGGAACGAGAGGGCGTTGGCGAACACCCGGTCCAGGTTGACCACGGGGATGCCGGCCTCCATCGCCCGACGGGCGACGGCCGTCAGCGCCTTGCCGTCGTAGGGCAGGATCACCAGGACGTCGACCTTCGCGTCGATCAGCGACTGGACCTGCTGGATCTGCTGGTTGACGTCGTTGGTGCCCTCGGTGGCCTTGAGCGTGACATCGGCGAACTCTTTGGCCTGGGCCTTGGCGTTGAGACTGATCGCGCCGGTCCAGCCGTGGTCGGCGGCGGGCGCCGAGAAGCCGATGGTGACCGGCTTGCCCGGCTGCGTGGACCCGCCGGACGCGGCCGGCGGCGCCTTGACCTGCGGACCGGTGTCCTTGTCCGAGGAATTGCCGGTACATCCGGCGACCAGGGCACCCGCGCCGAGTGCGGCGCCGCCCAGGAAGAAGCCTCTGCGGTGGAGGTGGGACATGGATGACTCCCGAGGGACGAGGGTTGGCGGCGGGAGAGCGGAGCGATCAGCCGTTCACGCGGCGGCGGATGCCGCCCCAGCGCTGGATCAGCAGGACCGCGACGATGATCACGCCCTTGGCGATCTGCTGGATCGGCGACGCGAGGTTGTTGAGGATGAACAGGTCCTGGATCGTGGTGAACACGAGCACCCCGAGGATCGATCCGACGACCGAGCCGAAGCCGCCGGTGAGCAGCGTTCCGCCGATCACCACGGCCGCGATGGCGTCGAGTTCGTAGAGTTGGCCGTGCGTACTGGCCCCGGTGTTCGCCTGCGCCGTGAGCATGATCGCCGCGATGCCGCAGCACAGGCCGGAGACCACGTACAACAGGCAGACGTGCAGCCGGACGTTGATCCCGGCCAGCCGCGCGGCCTCCGGGTTGCCGCCGACCGCGAACGTGCGGCGGCCGAAGGTGGTGCGGTTGAGCACGATCCAGCCCACGATCACCACCACGAGGAACAGGTAGACGTGGGTGGGGATCCCGAACACCTTGTTCTCCGCGATCCTCAGGAAGCCGTCGACCTCGACCAGTTGCGACTTGCGGTCGGAGATCTGTTCGGCCAGGCCCCGGGCCGAGACGCTGACGGCGAGCGTGACGATGAAGGCGACGAGTCCGCCGTAGGCGATCAGCAGGCCGTTGAGGAGTCCGCAGACGACCCCGACCACGATCGCGGTGAACAACATGCCGAACAGGCCGGTGTCCTGGGTGGCGACGGTGGTCGACCATACCGAGGACAGCGCGATCAACGCGCCGACGGACAGGTCGATGCCACCGCCGATGATCACGAACGTCATGCCCACCGTGATCACCCCGACGACGGCCGCCAGCGACAGGATGGTGACCATGTTGCTGCCGGTCGCGAACCGATCCCCCTTGGTGGTCAGGCCGATCACGAACAGCAGGCCCAGCGCCACGAGCAGCGCGACGTGCTGCGCGGCGCCGGAGCCGCCGGCCCGGGCGAACAGGAAGCCGAGCGGGCCGTGCCGCGCGCCGCCGGTCTCCCGGATCCCGGTCGGTTCGGGGTCCGCCGGGGCGGGCCGGTCGTCGGCGCTCTCGGACGACTTCCCGAGCGGGCCGTCGGTCGCGGGTCCCTCGCGCACGTCGCGGTTCACAGGCTGCCGCCTTCCATGACCAGGTCCAGGACGCGGTGTTCGTCCAGGTCGCGTGCGGGGGCGTGTTCGATGATGCGGCCGTCCCGGATCACCAGGACCCGGTCGGACAGCCCCAACACCTCGGGGATCTCGCTGGAGACCAGGAGGATGGCCACTCCGCTGTCGGCGAGCGCGCGCATCCGCGCGTACAGCTCGCTGCGCGCGCCGATGTCCACGCCGCGGGTCGGCTCGTCCAGGAGCAACAACCGGCAGCCGCGCAGCAACCACCGGGCCAGCACCACCTTTTGCTGGTTGCCGCCGGACAACACCCGTACCGGCCGCAGCGGGTCGGCCGGGCGGATGTCGAGCGTGTGGGCCTGGCGTTCGGCGTCGGCGACCTCCCGGGCCCGGTCGAACCACCCGAGCCGGGAGTAGCGCCGCAACGACGCGATGCCGATGTTGCGCGCGACGCTGTCGAGCATCAGCAGGCCCTGCGACTTGCGTTCCTCGGGGGCCAGGCCCATGCCACGCCCGACCGCCGCGTGCGTGCTGCCCGGCCGGACCGGCTTCCCGTCGAGGTGGACCTGTCCCGTGGTGGCCCTGATCGCGCCGTAGATGGTCTGCAGGATCTCCGAGCGACCGGAGCCGACGAGTCCGGCCAGGCCGACGATCTCGCCCGCGCCCACCGAGAACGAGACGTCGTGGAAACGGCCCCGCAGGCCCAGTCCCACGACTCTCAAGACCTCGGGGACGGCCGGGTCCGCCGGATCCGAACGCGCGCCGGCCCCGGCGTCGCGCGTCGCGGATTTCGCGGACGGCGCGGATTTCGCGGACGGCGCGGACGCCGTGCACGCCGCGAATGGCGCGGCGGACACCTGCGCCGTGGGGGCCGGTGTCGCACGCGGCGGGAACACGTACTCGATCCGCCGCCCGGTCATCAGCGAGACGATCCGCTGCGTCGGGGTGTCCCGGGCGGCCAGTCCCGAGGCGACCGTGCGGCCGTCCTTGAGCACGGTCACCCGGTCGCCGATCTCGCGGATCTCGTCCAGGCGATGCGAGATGTACACCACCGCGACGCCCGAGGCGGTCAGTTCGCGCACCGTGCGGAAGAGGCTGTCGACCTCGTCGTGGGCCAGCGCCGCGGACGGCTCGTCCATCACGATCAGTCGGGCGTCGTGCGAGAGCGCTCGGGCCATGCTCACGATCTGTCGCCCGGACGCGGGCAGTCGACGTACCGGTGTCGTGGGCGGGATCTCGCCGTGTCCGAGCCGGGCGAGCAGGGCTGTGGTCGCGCGGTTGATCTCGCCTCGCCGAGTGAATCCGGCGCGCGAACGCTCGTGGCCCAGGAAGACGTTCTCCGCGACGGACAGCCCGTCCACGAGGTCGAGTTCCTGGTAGATCGTCGAGATGCCGAGCCGGATCGCGGCGGTGGGATTGGCCGGGCGCACCTCCTGCCCGCGCCACACCAGGATGCCTTCGTCCGGTTGGTGGGCGCCGGCGAGCACCTTGATCAGCGTGGACTTTCCGGCGCCGTTCTGCCCGAGCAGGCAGTGCACCTCCGCGTCGCGAACCTCCAGGGACACGCCGTCCAGCGCGCGAACTCCCGGGAACTGCTTGACGATCGCCCGCATGGCCAGGAGCACGGGCTCCTGTTCCGGGGGCGGGATCGCGGCCATTGCGGACTCCTTCTCACGGACGGCCGAGCAGGCCCGGGATCGGGCCGAGGGCGGTCAGGCGGCGTGCGTCGGGTCGTGCACGGCGAGGAGGGAGGAACCGAAACGCTCGAGCCCGCCGTGTGCTCGGCAACGCTAGAGACTTTGTCTTTCGAGTAGAAGTTCTCGCGAAAAGAAAACTCGATGTTTTCCAGAGTGGGGACGAAGTCAAAAGCATGGCTGTCCCCGGCCGGGAGCAGCCGGCGAACAGAGCCGTCCCAACCTGCGCGGCCCGAGCACAGGGCCGCGGGTGGAAACTTTGGAATTCCCCCTGCCCAGGACAGAGCGCTCGGAGCGCGCGAGGGATTACCCCGAAGCGGCCGGTGGACTCGGCCGATAGCGTCACTGCGGTTGGTCGGCGCCACCTCACCGCGCCGCAACGGGGACCGAGTCGGACGAAACGAGCAGGAGCCTTCGAGTGCGGACACCACGGATACGCCCGAACCGGCGGACCACGACGGCGGTACTCGCGGTGGTGGTGGCCGGCAGCCTGCTGGCCGGATGTGGTGGCGGCGGAAAGAAGCACCGTTCCCGAGGCGGCGGTTCGCACTCCTCGTCCGGCGGTTCCTCGTCGAGCGGCTCCAGTGGTTCGTACGGCAGTACGTCCGGCGGCGCCCGCTACACCACGACGCCGACGGTCACCACCTCCCCCACCGCGACATCCTCGGCAACCGGCGGCTCGTTCGGCTTCGACGACGTGAACCGCTCGCTCGGCCAGGCGTACGCGAACCTCCCGAGTTGCCCCGTCCCCAAGTGGTCCGACGCCGACCTCAAGACCCGCGTTCCGGCCGCGCATCGCGCCAGGATCGTGCAGATGCGCAGCTATGACTGCTACGCGAAGTCCACCGACAGCAAGCCCCTGATCAGCGGCCTGGGCACGTTCCTGACCTTCGCCACCGAGGACGCCGCGGCGCTGTATCTGCGCGACGTCGAAGCGCTGTCCGGTGTCTCGGGATTCCTCGTGGCCGGCAGCAACGTCGCGACCGTCGGCAACCCGGCCGGCCTGAAGAACCCCCGCCTCATCCTCGACCGCATCAACACCGCGTGCCGCGAGTGCGGTCGGATCACCGCGATCTGATCACCGCGGTGCGATCGCCGCGATCCGATCACCGCGGTGCGGTCTCCTCGTGGTCCAGGGACGGACGGACCGGCCGCGCGACGCGGTGAACAGGCGCTCCAGGCCGGTCGTCCCGGGACACCCCGACGCGGCCACGACGGGCGCCGCGCCGAGGTGTCGGGTGGCATCCGTCAGGGCTGGTACTGGTACGCGCCCGCGGTCGCGCCGGTGGCCGGAACCGGCTTGCCGTCGAGGTCCACGGAGTAGCCGGCCGGCTCCCCGCGCCCGATCGCCGGGCTGCCCGCGAGCGGGTGCAGATCGGTGCTGCCGGTGAAGCGCGGGTCGGCGACCACCGAGCGGGCGCCGAGTGTGAATCGGTGTTGCGCGCCCTTGTAGACCCCGGTGTTCTCGTCCGCGCCCGCGCCGTCCTCGTACCCGGTCTGACCGCCGACCGAGATCACGTTGTTGCGCAGCTTGAGGATGTCCGGGCCGCAGCCGTCGTGGCACACCCAGCCCTGCGCCTTGGCGCCGGGCAGGTTCACCGAGTTGTTGACGGCGACGGTGTCACGGTTGGGGCCCAGTCCGCTCCCGGGGCCTCGGACCACCAGGAACGTGGCGTATTCGTGGGTGGAGGTGACGACGTTGTACGCGAAGACGTTGCCGTCGGCGGTCTTGCCCGTGTCGTGGCCCAGTTCCGAGAAGGTCTCGTTGTCGCGGGTGATGTTGTACTCGATCCGGTTGCGGTCCCCGTCGTAGATCTCGACGGCGGCCCCGTCCTGGCCGTAGTCGTAGCTGGCCGCGTAGCTTCCGCTGATGGTGTTGTGCGAGACGACGTTGTCGTCCCCGTTGAGCAGCACGCCGAAGGCGCCGGAGTCGTTGTCGCCGCCGGGATCGTTGACGCTCATCTTGTTGTTGTCGACCAGTTGGCTGCGGGTCACGGTGTTGTGGTGGGCGGTGTCCGCGATGGAGACGCCGACCACGTTGGCGTCGGCGCGGATCCCGGTCACCGTGTTGTGGTGGCCCTCGATCTCGACGCCTGCCCAGTCGCACCCGGTCAACCGCAGGTCGCGCACGGTCCAGTAGGCGCCGGTGACGGCCACACAGCTTCCGCCGCCGCGCACGACGGGCAGCGCGCCGGTGCCGTACGCGCCGACCGTGATCGGTGCGGTCGCCGTGCCGCTGCGGGACAGTGCCAGGGTGCCGGTCCAGGACTGGCCACGCTTGAAGGCGACGGTGTCGCCGGCGCGCAGGGCGGCGGCCCCGACCTTGTCGAGGGTGCGCCACGCGGTGCCGGGGGTGGTGCCCGCTCGGCTGTCGGCTCCGTTCGTGGCGTCCACGTAGTAGGTCGTCCCGGCAGTGCTGCCGAGGGGTCCGGCCGATGCCGGGGTCAGGGGTGTCGCGACGGAGATGGCGACGAGAGCCGCCGACAGGTACATGGTTCGCCGGTGGCGGGTGGTGATGGTCACGCGTTGCCTCCTGGGTCGAGCGCCCGGGACCGGCGGTGGGTGCGAGCCTCCCGCACAGCGGCGTCGGGCGGCCTCCCCGCCGGCGACCAAGGCGCGCGCGGATCACCTGGATCGGGCGCAAATGCCTTACCAGGCAAGCGAGTTGTCCCAGGCGGGGAAGCTACGTGATTCCCCGCCGCGCGTCCAACCGCCCACCGCCCCCTCGCGTTTTCGGGACAGCCGCACCCCCTGCGACCCCACCCCCGAAACCGCGTGCCGCCCCTCCCCCGGGGCGCCCACGCCCCGCCCGGCGAACTTCGCCGACGACGCGCATTCCGGATAGCCGGCCCCGTGGGAAGGCCGCCCGGGCGTCCTGATCGATTCCGGCGTCGCCGAGCGAGTTCCGGTCGGTGAGGGCGAGCGTCTGCCGGCGCCCGTCGGCACCGGGTGACCCGGGTGCCCACGCACCCGGGCATCCGGGCTGGACTAGCGTGACAGACATGGCGAACCATGAAGCGGCACAGCCGACCGGCGTCCGTTGCCCGAACTGCGGTGGGTCCGAGGCCCGTTCGGTGGAGAACGCACTGTCGGCCAAGGGGGCCTCGCGGAAGAACCTGCACGACCGGCTGGCGAAGGGGCCGAACACCTCCGGCGACGGCTGCCTGCATTTCGTCGAGGGCATGGTCATGGTCGCCATGGCGATCGGCTTCGCGTACACGGGTGTCGCCAACGACAAGCCCCTGTACACGATCGGCGGCGCGGTGGTGGCGGTGCTGCTGTTCGTCGGGACCATCGCGGTGGTCCGCGGTGACCGGCACGACAAGGACTCCGAGTCGGCCGGCGAGGCGCGAGCCGATCCGATGTGGAAGCCGGCGCACTACTGCCCCGCGTGCGAAGCGGTGTTCTGCCCCGGCGACACACCGTGGCGGGGCACCCTGGCACCGGAACAGTTCAAGCGCCTGGTCTGGCGCAGCGCCGGCTACGAGCACCTGCTGGCCCCCGGCGACAAGGCGAAGACCGCCGAGATCCCCGAAGGCACCATATCCACGTCATAGCGCTTCTTCGGCGACCGGGACGCCGTCCTCGTCCGGCTCTCCCGGCACGACTGTTGGGAGTGCGCCGACGCCTCCTGGGCTCCGGCCTGGACACCTTCGCCCGGCGCGGGCCGGACCGGTGTCGCGACCACGGCCGTCACCGCCACCGCCGGCCCCACCACCGACACCTGCTTCGTCGCCGCCACGAACAAGCCGTACATCCCGCGCCTGGACTCCAACCGCTCGGGCCACGTCTCCTCGACGACCTACGACTCGTTCGGCGCGCCGGTGAGCATCACCATGCCCACCCCGGACAAGATCGTGTCCATGGACGACTTCCGCGCCCGCGTCATGGCCGGGCGGCGTTGATCGACACACCGGCCCCGGCCGAAGTCGGAGCACCGAGCACGAAAGGCCGACAAGGATGACCCGGCTGCCCGAATTCCGGTTGGAAACGTACTTCTCCCGCTGGGAGTTCACCGCCCGCCACCACCTGACCGCCTCCGACGCCCAGACCATGACCCTGCGCGAACTGCTCGCGCTGGGCGACGACGCCGACCGGGACGCCTTCGAGCACCTGTCGCTGGGCTACACCGAGACCTTCGGCGACCCGGCCCTGCGCGCGGTGATCGCCTCGACGTACGAGCACGCCGACGCGGACGACGTGATCTGTTTCGCGGGCGCCGAGGAGGCCCTCTACCTGGCGATGAACGTCCTGCTCGACGCCGGCGACCACGCGGTGGTGGTGACCCCGAACTATCAGGCGGCCGAGACCGTACCGCTGGCGCTGTGCGAGGTCACCGGCGTGGCCCTGGACGCGGCGCGGGACTGGGCCCTGGACCTGGACGCGGTGACGGCGGCGATCCGCCCGAACACCCGGGTCCTCTCGGTGAACTTCGCCAACAACCCCACCGGCAAGGTGATCGACACCACCGACTTCGCCGCCCTGGCCCGGCTGTGCGACGAGCGCGGCATCCACCTGTTCAGCGACGAGGTCTACCGCGGACTCGAACGCGACCCGGCCCGTACCCTGCCGCAGGCCGCCGACCTGTCGCGAAGCGCGCTGTCGTTGAACGTGACCTCGAAGGCCCTGGGGCTGCCCGGGCTGCGCATCGGCTGGATCACCTGCCGCGACCGGGCGCTGCGTACCCGCCTGGAACGCGCCAAGCACTACACCACCATCTGCAACTCGGCGCCCGGCGAGGTCCTGGCCCGGATCGCGCTGAAGGCCCGCGAGAGGATCCTGGCCCGCAACCGCGCGCTGATCACCGCCAACCTGGTGGCGTTCGACGCGTTCTTCGCCGAGTTCGGGGACGACTTCCAGTGGCAGGCGCCCGACGGCGGATGCGTCGCCTATCCCCGCTACCTGGGCGCCGACGGAGTCGAGCGGTTCTGCACCCGACTGGTCGAGGAGGCCGGCGTCCTGCTGTTGCCGGCGAGCATCTACCGCTCGGACCTCACCGCGACCCCCACCGCCCGATTCCGCATCGGCGTCGGGCGCGCCGACCCGCAGGCGGGTCTCGCGGCCTTCGCCGAGTGGATGCGAACACGACGGTGATCGGGCGCCCCGAGTGCTCCCCGTAATGCGGTCGTTCACTCAGCGTGCGGCCGGAATTGCGCGACGCCGGGCGTTATCGAGAATTCACCGACCCGCGTGTATATTTCTTTCGGCGTCGTTCTACGCTGGCGCGGCCGATCAAGTCGATCGCACTCGGAACGATCCGGAGCGTAACCCAGCGTGGGCAGTATCGATCATTTCTCCAACGGATTGCTCACACCGGCAGTCGCCTATCTGATGTCCTGCGTCGGGTCGGCACTCGGGCTTTTGTGTGCGATCCGCGCCCGAGCGGTCACCGGAGCCCCGCGCGTTCGCTGGTTCGCCCTGGCGTCCGTCTCCATCGGCGGTACCGGGATCTGGGGCATGCATTTCGTGGGGATGCTCGGATTCGCGGTCACCGACACACCCATTCGGTACGACGCGACCCGCACCGTCGTCAGCCTCCTGCTGGCGATCGCGGTGGTCGGCGTCGGGATGGCCATCATCGGCAGGCGTGGATCCCGGACGACCGGCCTCGTCGTCGGCGGGATCGCCACCGGCTCCGGCGTCGCGATCATGCACTACGTCGGGATGTCCGCGATGAGCATCAACGACGACATCGGCTACGACACGTTCCGGGTCACGCTGTCGGTGCTGATCGCCGTGGTCGCCTCGACCGCCGCGTTGTGGGCCGCGCTCAACGTCAAGGGAGTCGTGGCCGTCACCGGTGCCTCGCTGATCATGGGCATCGCGGTGAGCGGCATGCACTACACCGGCATGTCGGCGATGACCCTGGAGTCGAACACGCACGTCTCGGCCCTCCACGGCGTGGAGGCATCCCAGTTCCTGGCTCCCCTCGTGGTCGGGGTGAGCCTGTTCACCGTGATCACCCTGTTCATCGTCGCGTTGTCGTCCTCGACCGGCGAACTGCGCGAGGAGGCCGAACTCGGCGCCCGCCTGGAACGCCTCGCGCAGCGCCGGACGGACGGCATCGCCTTCACCGACCCGGCCCGCGGCGGGCAGCAGCAGCCGCCCGGCGAGCCGAGGCGCCCCGAGCCCGACTACTTCCGGGCTCCCTGACCCGGACGACGCGGGTGAATCGATCCGCGGGTCCCGCCCCGGAGCGCCGTCAGGCTGTCCGGGGCGGTCGCGTTTTTTCGGCACCTCGGGAAATCGGCACGGGTGATCGGCCCAATCCTCCGGGTCACCAAAAAACGATACGGTCGGATGTGGTGATCGGCCGGCGCACGGTCTTCACGCGCATCGCGTCGACAAAGGCACCGGCACCGGCACCGGCACCGAAAAGAGCCGGCACGTGCAATTCCGATACGTCGAATCGCTCTCGCGACGTTCGACGAACCGCAATTCGACGAACGCCGCCGAACACCGCACCCCCGGGAAACAATTGATCTTGATCAGATCGCGCGGATGTCGACGGTCCGACCGTCGGGATCGGAGAGCAGATGGTGGCCGGGGGTGAGCGGAGGCGTCGCGGTGGCACCGGTGACCGCGAGGCCCAGGCGAAGGGCGCCGGTCTCCCGGCCGGGACGGGCCGGATAGATCTCGAAGACCGTGCCGTCCGCGAGAGTCGCCGCGTAGTGGCGGGGCCCCCGGCCGTGTTGCTCGGCGACGAAACGCAGGCCGAGATCGGTGTAGAAGCTTCGGCACTCGTCGATTCGGGTCGAGTAGAGCACCAGCAGGGTCGCGCGGATGTCGTTCGGGTCGCTCATGGGACTCCTGGCCGGCCGAGGCGGGTTGGGGTACAACGCGGCAAGTGCCGTACGGGTCGGGCGAGTCGTGCCGCGAGCCCGGTCCGTCCGGCCTGGGCCCATCCTGCCCTGCGCCGCGCCTCCCGCGCATTTGCCCGGCGGATCGGCGGATCGGCCGGCGAGCAACTCCCCTTGCACGTAAAGGATTTCCTCCAAGATTAATGGTCTAGTCCAATTTTGGTCCAGACCATTGACTTCTGCGAGCGCCGGGCTGTCTCATACCCCATGCCGCCTTGCCACGCGAATCGGCGGTACGTCCCCCGCATACAGACTGGACGCAGATGCGACTCTTACGTACATTCCGCGCGGCGGTAGCCGCGACCGTCACCGCCGCCGCGGCGGTGAGCCTGACCGTGCTGGGTGGTGGGCCCGCCCAGGCCGCAACCCCCTTGCCGGCCCACGTCTTCGCCCCCTACTTCGAGGCGTGGACCGGAGAGAGTCCCGCCGCATTGGCCGCCCAGTCCGGTGCCAAGCACCTGACCATGGCGTTCCTCCAGACCGCGACCGCGGGATCCTGCACCCCGTACTGGAACGGCGACACCGGCATGCCGATCGCCTCCTCGACGTTCGGCGCCGACATCAGGACCATTCAGGCCAACGGCGGGGACGTCATCCCCTCGTTCGGCGGCTACACGGCCGACACCACCGGCACCGAGATCGCCGACAGTTGCAACGACGTCAACCAGATCGCCGCCGCGTACCAGAAGGTCATCACGACCTACGACGTCACCCGGCTCGACATGGACATCGAGATCGACGCTCTCGACAACACGGCGGGCATCGACCGGCGAAACAAGGCCATCAAGCAGGTCCAGGACTGGGCCGCGGCCAACGGGCGCAAGATCGAGATCTCCTACACGCTGCCCACCACCACCCGCGGCCCGGCCGCCAACGGCGTGGCCCTGCTCAGGAATGCCGTCGCCAACGGCACCAAGGTCGACGTCGTCAACCTGATGACGTTCGACTACTACGACAACGCCACGCACAACATGGCGAACGACACCGAGACCGCGGCCCAGGGGCTGTACAACACGCTCGCGCAGCTCTACCCGACCAAGACCCCCGCGCAGTTGTGGGGCATGATCGGCGTCACCGAGATGATCGGCGTCGACGACTTCGGGCCGGCCGAGACGTTCACCCTCGCCAACGCTCGACAGGTCTACAACTGGGCCGTCGCCAAGGGCATCAACACCCTCTCGTTCTGGGCCCTCCAACGCGACAACGGCAACTGCCCGAACCAGCCGGCGGCGGACAACTGCTCCGGCATCGCCCAGAACATCTGGGACTTCAGCCACATCTTCGAGCCCTTCACCAGCGGCACCACCAACCCGACCAACGACTTCTCGGTGCGGGCGACCCCCGCGTCCGGGACCGTCGCCGCCGGGGCCTCCACCACCTCCACGATCGCGACCGCGGTGACGGCCGGCGCCACGCAGACGGTGAACCTCACCGTCGGCGGCGCCCCTGCCGGTGTCACCGCCTCGCTCAACCCCACCTCGGTGCCGGTGGGCGACTCCTCGACGCTCACCGTGGCCACCACCTCGGCGGCGGTGTCGGGCACGTACACCCTGACCGTCACCGCGACCGGCACCTCCGGCAGCCACGCGACGACCTACACCGTGACCGTCACCGGCGGCAACGGCCACCAGTGCACGGCGCCCCCATGGGCGTCGGGCACGATCTACACCGGTGGGCAGCAGGTCTCGTACCAGGGTCACACCTGGAAGGCCAAGTGGTGGACGACCGGCGAGACGCCCGGCACCACCGGCCAGTGGGGCGTCTGGCAGGACCTCGGGGCCTGCTGAACGGGGCCGCCACGGGCATCCGAGGGGCGCACCCGGGACAGCCCCGAGACGCGGCCCCAGACCCGGCCCGAGCCGAACACGGTGACGCCCGGCGGACCTTCCCGCCGGGCGTCACCCGGTGCGGCCGCGACCCGAAGCCGTCGTGCACTCGCCGGCGCACCGGTCCCTACCGCGCGTCGTCACCGAGCCGCCGGCGGGTCGTGATCCCGCGAAACCCCGATGCGGCGCGCCTCCGGTCGCCATGATGACCATTCATGGGACACCGTGGGGGACGCGCGGCCGGGTGGGCGTGGGGGATCGTGTGCGCGATGGGGGTGGTCTGGCTCGCCGTGTGGGGATCACGGGGCGTCGAGCGCGGTGACGTCGACTGGTTGAGCGCCTCGATCGCCCTGCCCGGACTGGGCGTTGCCGTATGGTCCGCGCGCATGTCACGGACCGCGTTGCGGCTCCAGGCCACCGATACCGCGGTGATGGCCGCCCGCCTGGCGGCCGCGGTCATCCGCGCCGAAACCCCGGAACGGACCCGGCTGTTGGGCGGCGAGCACACGCCCATCGACCTCCGCTTCGTCCTTCGCCCCGCCCCCGCGCACAACGCCGACGGCGCGGATCCCGACGGGCGGCTGGGCACCGTGGTCGACTACTACCGCCGACTTCGCCCGCGCCGCCTGGTGATCACCGGGGCGCCCGGCTCCGGCAAGACCGTCCTGGCCCTGGAACTCCTGCTCGCGCTCCTGGAGAACCGCGATCCCAAGGACCCGGTCCCCGTGCGGATGTCCCTGGCCTCGTGGAGCGAACTCCCCGACACCGCACCGGGAGTCGGGACGGCGGCGGCGGGTGGTGCGGCGATCGAGGAGTGGGTACGCGATCACCTCGAACGCGTGTACCGGCTCACCCCCGCCACCGCGCGGGCGTTGGTCGAGGCGGGCATGATCCTGCCCGTCCTGGACGGGCTGGACGAGATGGACACCACCGACACCGAACCGCGCGGCACACCCGGCGCACCCGGCCCGGGGCCCGGCGGGGGCGCGCGCGGCGGGCCGCGAGCCCGGCGGGCTCTGGAGATGTTGAACGCGTACGCGCTCGGCCGGGCCCGGGCCAAAATCGTGCTCACCTGCCGCAGCGGCCCGTACGAGGCGCTGGAGACCTGGACCAAGGACGCCGCCCGCGTCGAGATCACGCCCGTCACCCCCGTCCAGGGCCGGGAGTTCATCCTCGCCCGGGTCGAGGACCCCCGGCGGTGGCGCGAGGTGATCCACGCCCTCGACACCGCGCCGTCCGGGTCCCTCGCCCGCGGACTGTCCACCCCGTGGCGGCTGACGATGGCGGTCACCGTCCACGAACAACGCGACCCCGGCGGGGCGGCCTACCGCCACCAGCCGCGAAACCTCCTCTCCCCCGCCCTGGCCCGGGACGAGGACATGCGCGACCACCTCAACGGGTTCTACATCCGTGCCGCCGCCGACCACCCCCGCTCCGACGGCGGCACGGCCTACTCCCCCGACCGGGTCCACATCTGGCTCGCCGTCCTCGCCCGCCATCTCGACGCCAACACCGCGACCCCTCGGGTGCTGGACGGCAGGACACTGTCGGGGACCGACCTGATTCCGCACGAACTGTGGCCGCTGGCAGGACTTCGACGCGCCCGGCTGATCCACACCGCCCTGGTGGTGTGCGTGGGCCTGGTGGCGGCGGCGATGATGGCTCGTGAGTCGAGCCCCCTGCTGTACGAGTCCTCCTGGGCCGCCATCGGATCCGCGGTCGTCTTCGGGGCCTCGGTTTCCGGCCTGCTCGGCGTGCGCTGGGGCGCGGCCTGGCCCGGACCCACGCACCTGGTTCCGGGGCGGCTGGCAACCCGGGAGGGTCGCCACGAACTCCTGACCCTGCTCGCCCTGGAGGTCGCCTGCTTCCTCGCCCTGGTGCTCGTCGGCGCCCTGGACCGGGATCTCCGCATCGACCCTTCCACCATCGTGCTCATGCTCACGTGGCCGCTCTCGCTCGGCGTCGCGAGCCTGATCGTGCGCTCGCGCGACGACGACGGTCGGGCCACTGTCGCGGACCCCCGCGATCTCGTGCGCGACGAACTCGCGGGCGCGCTCGCGGCGGGTCTCGCGGCGGGTCTCGTGGTCGGCGTGACGGTCGGGCTCGCCCTCGGAGTCGCGGACGAAATCAGCCTCGGCTACGGGGTCCGGTTCGGGTCGGCGCTGGGACTGGTGGTCTTCCTCGCGATCGTGCTCACGGCCACCGCCGCCGCGCAGCGATACGCACTGTTCCTGCTGTGCGTCCGCACCGGTTCCCGCGCCCTGCCCTGGCGCCTGGGCCGATTCCTGCACTGGGCCACCGCCGCCGGACTCCTGCGCACCGCCGGCACCGCCTACCAATTCCGCCACCGCGAACTCCAGGACTGGCTGGCCCGCAACCCCAACCCCCACCCGTGACGAACCCGCCCGGTGCGGCCCGCGACCGCGACCCGCACAGCGTGCCGACTACCCGCCACCGGCAGCGGGGTCGACTCCGACACGCCCGCGCGACGACCCTCAGGAGCGTTTGACGGCCACTCCGGCGTACATGGCGATGTCCTCGTCGCGTACGGGCGGGGCGTCCGGGTCGGGGCGCCAGTGGTGGACCAGGGTGACGCCGGGGTCGAGGAGGTCGTAGCCGTCGAAGAAGGCGAGGGTTTCCGCCTTGTCCCGAACCTGGAGGGGGATGCCGCGCGCGTTGTACTCGCGTTCGACGCCGCCGACGCCCACCGGGTCGGTGTCACCGGTGAACACGGTGAGTGCCAGGAAGCTGCCCGGCGCCAGCTCGTCCATGAGCCGCCGCACGAGTCCCTGCGGGTCGTCCTCGTCGAGGACGAAGTGCACTATCGCGATCAGGGACAGCGCCACCGGCTTCGTCAGGTCCAGCACCTCGCGCAGTTGCGGGGCGCCGATGATCGAGTCCACGTCGCGCAGGTCGGCGTCGATATAGCAGGTCCTGCCCTGCGCGGTGCTCGACATCAGGGCCCGCGCGTGGGTCAGCACGATCGGGTCGTTGTCGACGTACGCGACCCGCGTCTCGGGAGCGATGCCCTGCGCGATCTCGTGCACGTTCGGCGACGTGGGGATGCCGGTGCCGATGTCCAGGAACTGACGGACCCCGTACTCGTCGGTGAGCCGCCGCACCGCGCGCTGCATGAACGTACGGGTGGTGCGCATCGAGATCGGCAGCGCCGGCCACGCCCGCACCGACGCCTTGGCGGCGACCCGGTCCGGCTCGAAGTTGGTCTTGCCTCCGATGAGGTAGTCGTAGACCCGGGCCGAATGCGGGACGTCCAGCCGTAAATCGACCACCGGCCACTCATCGTCCTGCGGTTCCTGGGACATCCACTCCGCGTCCGACATTCCTCGCCTCTTTTCCGTCTCCGGGAACATTGCCAACTGCCCGCCGGGCAGGCGCTGTTGTGCATGCTACGGCGCCTGCGAGACGGGCCCGCGGGGCTCCCCCGCACGCGGGGCACGCACGTACCCGGGCCGATTCTCGGCTACCGGCCCGCACGGCTGGTCCGACCGACGCGTTCGGCCGGATGT
This sequence comes from Embleya sp. NPDC001921, assembly GCF_053594475.1. Taxonomy (NCBI): domain Bacteria; kingdom Bacillati; phylum Actinomycetota; class Actinomycetes; order Kitasatosporales; family Streptomycetaceae; genus Embleya; species Embleya sp. NPDC001921. The sequence goes on along the minus strand of NZ_JBSFEO010000024.1, from coordinate 117,829 downwards.
CCCGATGCCGGGAAGACCCGCATGTCCGCATGTCCGAATGTGACAGTCGCCCGTCATTGCGGTCATCGGTCGTCCCCGTGAGGATGGAGCCATGCCCCTCACACACCGTGTCGTCATCGCGGTCTTCCCCGATGTCGATCTCCTCGACGTCACCGGACCGGCCGAGGTCTTCGCGCTGGCCAATGAGGAGACCACGAGCGGCGCCCACTACCGGGTCCGCCTCGCCGGGCCGGCCGCCGGGCCGGTGCGGACGTCGGCGGGTGTGCGGCTGCTGGCCGATCTGGCCTTCGACGAGGTCGGCACGGACGTGGACACGCTGCTGGTACCCGGTGCGGTCGACGTGACCGCCGACGGCCCCGTGGCCCGGATCGACCCCGATGTCGTCGCCTGGGTCAAGGAGACCGCCCCGCACGCCCGGCGGGTGGCGTCGGTGTGCGTGGGCGCGCATGTGTTGGCGGCGGCCGGATTGCTGGACGGGAGGACGGCGACCACACACTGGTCGACCGCCGCGCAGCTCGCCGCCGACCATCCGGCGGTCGTGGTCGACCCGGATCCGATCTTCGTACGCGACGACTGCGGCCGGTTGTGGACGGGCGCCGGGATCAGCGCCTGTCTGGACCTCGCGCTCGCACTGGTGACGGAGGACCTGGGCGAGGAGGTCGCGCTGGCGGTGGCACGGCAGTTGGTGATGTACCTCAAGCGGCAGGGCGGGCAGAGCCAGTTCTCCGTACCGCTCAGCCGGCCCGCCTCCGCCCGCCGCGACATCGACGAGCTGCGGTTGTGGATCGCCGAGCACCTCGACGAGGACCTGTCCGTACAGGTGCTCGCGGACCGGATGTGTCTGAGCGAGCGGCACTTCGCCCGCGTCTTCAGGAAGGAGACCGGCGCCGGCCCCGCCGCCTACGTCGAAGCCGCCCGGGTCGAGGTGGCCCGACGCCTGCTGGAGACCACCGACGATCCGCTCGACCAGGTCGCCGCCGCGTCCGGACTCGGTTCGGCGGAGACCCTGCACCGGGCGGTGAAACGGCAGCTCGCCACCACCCCCGCCGCCTACCGCCGACGCTTCCGCACCCGGACCCCCTGACCGGCCCGAGCGCCCGAAGCGCCCGGCCACGGGAACGCCCGACCACGGGACCGCCCGGCCACTCGGCCACCCTCGAACAACCATCCATCCCCGTCCGCCCGGCACGCCGCCGTGGCGGTCGACTTCGCCATGCCCGATTCCCCACGAAAGGTTGCTCGATGAGCACGAACCAGCCCTCCACGACCCTGCGCGACGTCATCGGTCTGGACAACCGGCCGCCCAACCTGAGCGACTCCATCCTGATCCTGGTCGACTTCCAGAACACCTACCGCACCGGTGTGATGGCCCTGGAAGGCGCCGAGGAGGCCCTCGCCGCCGGCGCCCGCCTGCTGGAGCGCGCCCGCACCGCCGGTACCCCGGTCGTCCACGTCCTCAACGACGGCGGCGCGAACACCCCGTACGACATCCGCGCCCACATCGGCGCCATCAGCGACGAGGTCGCGCCGGCGAACGGCGAGGCGGTCGTGGTCAAGGAGTTCCCCAACTCCTTCCACCTCACCGCGCTGGAGAAGACCCTGACCGACCTGGGCGCCGCGCCGGGCAGTGGCAAGGACCTGGTCATCGCCGGCTTCATGACCCACATGTGCGTGAACCACACCGCCGAGGGCGCCTTCAACCTCGGCTACCGCCCCACCGTCGTCGCCGAGGCCACGGCCACCCGTGCGCTCACCGCCCCCGACGGCACGGTCCTGCCCGCAGCCGCGCTCCAGGCCGCCGCCCTCACCACCGTCACCGACCTGTTCGGCACCGTCGTCCCCACCGTCGACGCCCTCCCCGCCTGATTCCGTCGGCCCCGCCCCACGGCGGGGCCGACACCCGTCCGTCCCGTCCGTCCCGCAGCACACCCTCCAGGCCCTCCTCGATCAGGCCCTCACCCGCCCCTGACCCGACCCGCCCGGGTCGGCACCGGGAGGCATCCGGCGATCGCCTCCCGAACGGACCCGGCCGACGCCGGGGCAGCGCGGTCGAGTCAGGAAAACCTGTGTCCGCCCGGGTCGCGCTCGACACGTTCGACGCCATGCGTACGCGTACCGTGGCCCGGGTCGGGAAGGTGCGTCGGAGTGGCGCTCGCCGCCCGCGCCTGCGTGTTCTCGGCGGCGCCGAATCCGTGGCTCGTGGCGGCGAGGCGGGCGTTGGTACCCGGGTCGGCCGCGGCCGAGGAAGATTTCTTCCCGGGCGGCAGTTGCGGCAGCACCGGCGTCGAGTCGAGCACGTCAGGGTGGCGAGGACGTGCCCGTTCGACATGCCGCTCGGTCGCCGAACCCCTGCCGCTCCACTCCACCGCCGGCGAGATGCGATCCCGTCGCGCGACGGTACCCGGGGCCCGACGCGCCACCTCCGCGCCGACGGTCCGCGCCGACACCCGCACCTTTTCGCGCACCGGTGCGCCGGTTTCCGAATCCGTGCGTTCGCGCAGTTCGGCGACGGCGGCACGCAGGCCGGGGGCGCCCGCGAGGAGCGTGTCCACATTCGACCCGGCCTGCGAACGGGCCATCGCCCGAACCTGCCGGCCGGCGGCCTCGCCCTGCATCATCAGCGTCATCAGCGCGTCCGGATATGCCTCGAGCTTGGTTGCGGCGGCATGTGGTCGAAACGCGCCGGCGCGGACCCGGTCGTCGAGTGCCCAGGTCATCCCCGGTGGGACGTGGGCATTCTGGTTCTGTGCCCCGGCGACGACGTTCGACATCGCGCGACGACCCTCGCGCACCGCCCATCGGCCCTGCGGAGTATCCAAGCCGACCGGCCTGCGCGACGGAGCGGACAGCGTGGCGCTCCAGCGCACCTTGCCGGCCGCATCGCGGCCGAGCGGACGGCGCGACAACAAGGGCAGCGGGACTCTCCAGTGCGTCGCGCCGGCCGCCTCACGGTCGTCCGGACCGATGTTCGGGAGCGTTGATCGGCCCTGCCTCAGGGCATCGATCACCCGAATGTGCCCGAGTTCGTGCAGGACGAGCGGGACCGCCCCCCATGGGGAGACCTCCGGAATCCGGGATTCCAACTGGTCTGCCGTCACCGCCAACAGGTCGGCTCGCCCGCCCGGCGTGAAGAAGCCCGGTGCCCCGATCAATGCCCCGTACAGGTCGGTGAATCGAAGGTTGTAGTCACTCCCGTAGTAGAAGTCACCGAAGTCGAACCTCCCGCCGTCCTCCGTTGCGTATACGACGGCCGCGGGGGATTCCTCACCGCCCGTGCCCAGTTCCCGCATTCCTATGGAGACGAGCGCCTCACTGTCCGGATACATCCGGGCCCAGTGGATCACCGCGACCGCGGTGTCCTTGGCCGTTCTCGGGTCGAAGTGCGAGAAGTCGACGAATACATCACGGCCCGTGGCGGCCTTGATGCCCAACCGCGTCAACCGCGCCGACTCGCCCACGTCGTGGGCCACTACGACGGCCTCGAACAGGGGATCCCCGGGCGCGATCCCGACCGGCGTGGGCACCGCGCGCAACCAAACATCCAGGGAGGTCATCCCGACATCCTACGAAGTCACGCGCGCTCGACCGGTCAGCGGATGGTGATCCAGGTCGTACCCGAAATAGCGCGGCCCGGTCAGGGCCAGGCCCGCCGGGGTCAGCCAGCGCGGGTCGCACGGGGCGGCCAGGACCGTGACGCGCAGTCCGTAGCGCAACGATTCGGTGGTCACCGGTTCTCCCGTCTCGGTGTCCAGAACGCAGATCAGGTCCGGGGTGGTGGCGACCACCCGGCCGTCGCGGCGGGCGAGCAGGTGTTCGTTCTGGAAGTCCAGTTCCAACACCGCGCCGGCTCCCTCCAGACGCGCCCGACCGCGCGCGAACCCGCCCTCGGTACGGCGTTCGACATCGACCACCTTTCCCGCCGAAAGGTGTACGCCGCCCAGGAGTTCGCGGGCCGCCGCGACCGGATCGCGGTGTTCGGCGCGCGCCCGGCGGACCTCGCGGCCCAGGTTCTCGGCCAGGGTCAGCGTCGCCGGGACCAGTCCGTCGCGCAGTTGGTCGCCGCGCAGGACGGTGTCCGCGCAGGAGATCTGGCAACCGCGCTCGACGCACACGGCTCGGGCGATCCGTTCGGCCTCGGTGTTGTCCACCGCCTGGACGACGACCGTATTGCCCTTGTCGTCGGCCAGCGCCATCGGTGAGTTGGGCACCCCGATCAGGCCGGGCAGCACCATCTGCGCCTCCGGGAAGGCGCGTCCCATCGCGTCGCCGTCCACGATCGGCAGCCCGGTGTGCGCCGCGGCGGCCAACGGGATCATCGAGTTCACACCACCGATCTCGATCGGCACCAGGTGGGTGGCCCGACGGCCCAGCACCGCCTCCAACGCGCGCAACGCATTGATCTCCTCGCGCCCCGAGGGGAGTTTCTCCAGCAACACCGTCGGCGCGCCCATCGACGAGATCGGTACGACCGTCGCGTCCGCCGGCACCTCGTCGATGTCGAGCACGGTCACCGGGCCGTACCGCCGCACCGCCTCGCGGGCCAACAGCAGGCCCACGTACGGGTCCCCACCGCCGCCCGTACCCAAAATGCCCGCGCCGCGCGCGATATCCGCCAACTGCTCGATCCCGATCTCACGCATGCGTGCGAATTCCGTTCCGCGCGTCGTGGTCCAGCGCGCCGCCGTTCGACGCGCCCTGCTTCTCCGCGCCCTCGTCCGACGCGCCCTGCATCACCGCGCCGAGCTTCGACACGCCACGCCTCCCCGCGCCCTCGCTCGACGTGCCCTCGCTCGACGTGCCCTCGCTCGACGCGCCCTCGTCCGACGCACCCTCGCTCGGCGCGTCATCGCGCAGCGCCGCACCGTCGTCCCCCGCACCGGACACGCGGTACGCCGAGACCGGTCGCCCCAGGTCGAGATCCCCCACCGCCTTCACCCGAATGCGCGTCGCCCCGCCCGGCAGATAGGCCAACGGCACCTCCTCGACGTCGACGACGCGCACCGTCCCCGGCCGCGCGCCGGACTCCTCGGCCCGGCGCACCGCCTCCTCCCGGGCCGTCGCCAGCACCTGGTCACGCTTGCCCTCCGGGACCCGGAAGACCCGGTCGACCTCGCCGCCGACCTGCGCGATGGCCGCGCCGACCGCGTTGGCCACATCGAAGTGGGCCGGTCGCCGCACGTCCGGGAAGCCGGGCAGGCCGCCCGGGACCAGGACGCTGCCGCCGCCGACCGCGACCACCGGCAGCGGCGCGGCGGAGGTGCGCATACGGTCCACCGTCTCGGCCAGCCGTTCGGCGATCCGGGCGAGCGCGCGCTCGGCGAACGCGCGGTCCACGCCGGCCACCGCGCTCGTGTCGCCGATGTCGGCGGCGCCCGCGGCCACGGCCAGGTCGGTGGCGGTCAGCGTGTCGCCGCCGAACACCAGGGCCTCGTCGGTCAACCGGTAGCCCACGCCGCGCGGCCCGACCTCGCCGTCGGCGGCGACCAGCGAGCCGCCGCCGATGCCGAGCGAGAGCACGTCCGGGATGCGGAAGTTGGTCCGCACCCCGGCCGCCTCGGATTCGCCCGCCGCCTCCCGAGGGAAGCCGCCGACCAGGATGCCCACGTCGGCCGTGGTCCCGCCCACGTCCACGACCGCGCAGTCGGTGAGTCCGGACAGGAACGCCGCCCCGCGCATCGAGTTGGTCGGCCCGGAGGCGAAGGTGGCGACCGGATAGCGCCGCGCGTGTGCGATGTCCATCAGCGTGCCGTCGTTTTGCGATATGAAGAACGGCGCGCCGATCCCGGCACCGACCAGCGCCGCCCCGAACGCGTCCACGATGTGTTCGGCCAGATCCCGCAGCGAAGCGTTGACGATCGTCGCGTTCTCGCGCGCCAACAGGCCTACTCGGCCGATCTCGTGCGACAGGGACACGTGTACGTCGCCGAGTTCGCCGGTGAGGATCTCCGCCGCCCGGACCTCGTCCTCGGCCGCCGCCGGCGAGAACACCGAGCTGATCGCGATCGTGGTCAGCCCCCGGGCCCGGATGTCCGCCGCGACCCGGCGCAACTCGTCGGGGTCCAGCGGCGAGATCATCCGGCCGTCGAACTCGCGCCCGCCGTGGCACAGGTAGGTGCCGCCGCCGACCACCGCGCGCAGCCGTTCGGGCCAGTCGACCATCGGCGGCAGCGCCTCGGTGGCGGGCAGGCCGAGCCGGACGGCCGCGACCCGCGCCAGCCGTTCACCCTCGATCAGCGCGTTCAGGAAGTGTGTGGTGCCGATCATCACCGCGTTCACCGCGGCCGGATCGGTGGGCCGGCCGTCCGCGCCGGGTGCGGCCAGCAGTGCGGCGACGGCCGCGGCCACGCCCGACGTGACGTCGGCGGTGGTGGGTGACTTGGCGCCGGCGACGACGTGGTTGTCGTCGCTCAGCAGGGCGGCGTCGGTGTTGGTGCCCCCGACGTCGATTCCGATGCGCATGTGCTGGTTCCTCTTGCCGAAACGGGCGGGGTGGGGTGCTCAGGCGGGGGTTGCGGCGGCTTCGCCGGCGGCCGCGATCTCGCGGGCCGCGGCCGGGTGGGCCGGTTGCTCGACCGGCAGTTCGCGGTGCGGCTGCACCAGGTTCAGGCGGCCGGCCACGATGTATCCGAGCCCGGCGGCCAGCAGCGAGTTCAGCGCCGGCACTCCCGCCCACTGGTAGTGCTCGCACAACCAACCGAACACCGAGGCCGCGGTCCACAACACGATCGTGGCGGGCACCCACGAGGGTTCGGTCTCCGGGAGTCGGCCGATCGCGCGGGAGGCGTCCAGTTGCGGACGCCAGCGCTTGGTGACGAAGTACTCGGCGACCATGATTCCGGCGATCGGCGGGGTCACCACGCCGAGCACGGTCAGGAAGTCGGTGAACCGGTCCAGGATGCCGGCGGCGGCCGCGAGGCTGCCGAGCACGCCGATGGCGATCGTCACCGCGGTGCGGTTCAGGCGCACCCCGATCGTCGACTCGACGGCGCTGATCAGGCCCAGGGCGGCGGAGTACAGGTTCCAGTTGTTGATCTTCACGGTGGCCGACACCAGGATCAGCACGCCCGCCACGCCCGAGGACGCGGTGATGATGGCGATCACGTCGGACGACTTGACCGCGTACGCCAGCAGCACACCGGCCAGGCCCAGCACGTACTCGCCCAGCGAGATGCCGACCAGGGTCTGCTTGACGACGTCTCCGGTGGATCGGTTGAACCGGGTCATGTCCGGTGTGGTGACCGCGCCGACGATGTACGAACCGGCCACGATCGTCGCGCCGGTCGCGATCGATATGTGCTCGCCGAACGGCGGGGAGGCGACCAGGTCACCCATGCTGTGCCGGGAGATCTCCACGGTCATCGCCCAGCCGGCCAGGCCCAGGAACGCCGGCACCGTGACGAAGGCCGTCCAGCCCATCGCGCGGAACCCGCGCAGCACCAGGAGCGTGACACCCAGTCCGGTGATCAGGCACCAGCTCCACAACGGCACGCCCGAGACCAGCGAGTGCAGCCCGGCGGCGAACACCGCGGTCTGCACGCCGAACCAGCCGAACAGGCTGATCGCGATCACCAGGCCGATCAGGATCGACCCGTACCGGCCGAAGCCGGTCCAGCGGGCCAGCACCGAAGTGGTCAGGCCCTCGCGCATCCCGGCGATGCCGACGAAGATGCACACCACCTCCAGGATCACCGAGCCGAGCGTGAAGGCCCAGAACGCGCCCCAGAAGCTCAGCCCGGCACCCAGGGTCGCGCCGAGCAGGAACTGGGTCAGGTCGGAGAGTTGGCCGAAGCGCTGGATCGCGACGTTGAACCACGAGTAGCGCGCGGACTGCGGCACCCGCTCGAGCGGGTAGTCCTCGTCCAGGCCCGACGCGTCGGGCGCACCCGCGTCGACGGCCTTGGCCGAGGGTGTGCCCGCGCCGGTCGTTCTGCTGTCTGTGGTCATGCGTTTCCTCGGATTCCTGGGGACCGGCACGAATTCCTGGGAGCGGAAGGGGACGTCGCCGGGGCGGCGAGGTGTGCGGTGCCGGGCGTCGTGCGGCTCGGCGGGGGAGCGAAGACCCGCCCTGGGACCGGCGGGTGTGCGTGGTGTCGTGCCGCGGTGCACCGGGACGGGTGGTGCTCCGGTGTTCGTTTCGGGGGCCGCTCACAGCGGCGCGGGAGGACCCACCGCTCGGGCCCGCAGGCTGAACGCGGGACCGGGAAGATAGGGCACGGGAACCCGTTCGACCGGGAGTACGACAACCCGGCGCGGATCGGCGCCCGCGCGCACCGCACTGCGGCGCGCGCCTTCGCGGACCTCCTCCACCGCGTCCGCCTCCGCCGCCTCCCCGGCCCGCACCAACTGCTCGTAGGCGCCGCCGACCGGACTGAGTGCGGCCCCGAACGCCCCGGCCACCGGGCCGTGTTCGGGCCGTACGACGTGTGCGGCCGGAGCCGTCGTCGCGGCGGGCGCGGCCGAGCCGCCGCCGACCACGATCAGCGGCAGCCGGGCCGCGCCGGGCTGCATCCGGTCCACCGCCTCCTCGAACGCGTCGCGGTCCTCGGCCGGGACCCGGATCAGGTCGGGCATCGGGAAGCTCACCGGCACGCCGCCGACGACCTCCCCGGGTCTGCTCTCCTGCGGAAAGCCGCCGACCAGCAGGCCCACCCTGATCCGTCGCGCCCCGACGTCGGCGACCACCGCGTCGCTCAGCCCGGTCAGCAGCCCGGCGCCGCGCAGCGCGCCGGCCGGTCCGCTGCCCAACGCCAGGCTCGGGTGCAGCCGCAGGTAGTCCAGCGCGGTCAGGGTGCCGTCGCCGCGGGTGACCAGGATCGTCGCGGACGCCAGACCCAGGGCGCCGAGCGAGGAGGTCAACGCGTCGGCCAGGGCCGCGGTGTGCCGCGACAGCGCGGCGTCCAGCACCGTGCTGTTCTCCCGCTCGATCAGGCCCAACCCGCCCAATCCCGCGGACAGGCCGACGAACACGTCGGGGCCCGCCTCGCGACGGATGATCTCGGCGGCCTCGTGTTCCTGGGCGTCGTCGATCGGCGAGAACACCCCGGAGACCGCGAACGCGTCGGCGCGACCCGCGAGGCCGGACGCGAACCGGGCCACCGCGTCCCGGTCGAGCAAGGTGGTGTCGGCGCGGGTCAGGCCGGCGCCACCCTCGACCATCGCGCTGCCCGCGTGCACGGCCGCGCGCAGGTCGGCGGGCCAGTCGGCCAGCGGCGGCACCGCGTCCGAGACCGGCCCGCCGATGCGCAGTACGCCGACCCGGGTCAGCCCCTCGCGGCGGGTGACCGCGTGCGCGGCGCCGCGCAGCGCGATGGCCACGTGGGTCACCCGCACCAAGCGCGGGGCGTCCCGCAGGAGCGCGGCCACCGCGATCCGGACGCTGTCCACCGGATGCTCCGCCGAGGGCACCTTGACCGTGATCGCCGGCGCGTCGCCGGCCGGCAGTGCCCCGTCGGTGTGGGTGGGGCCCACGTCCACGCCGATCGTGCGAAGGGCGCTCATCGGGCGGCCTCCGCGGGATCGGGCAGGTCCAGCCCGAAGGCCGCCGGGCCGCCGAGGCGAAGGCCGGGCTCGGTCAGCCAGGCGGGGGCGCAGTCCAACGCCAGGATCGACACACGAAGCCCGTAGCGCAGCACTTCGACCTGTAGGGCCTCACCCGTCCTGGTCTCCACCAGCGCGATGATGTCCGGCGTCACCACGATCGGCCGGCCGTTCTCCAGGACGGCCAGATACTCCGACTGCGCCTCGACCCGCAGCAGCCGGCCCTGGTCCCGGCCCAGGCCCTCGACCAGGATCCCGGTGGCGGCGTGCGAGACCCGCTCGATCGCGGCGATCTTGCCGGTGACCACCCGACGGGCCGGCGGCGCGGGGTTGTCGGGTACGCCCGAGGCCAGCGCCGCGCCCACGGCCAGCGCCCGGCGGATCGAGCCCGGCACGGCGTGCCGCGCGGCCTGACCGGCCGTCAGGGGGTAGTCCGAACAGGCGGCCTGACCGCCGAACGCGTCCAGCGCGGCCCGGACCACCCGCTCCAGCCACGGGCCGTCGGCGTGGTCGACGACCACGGTGCGGCCGCGTTCGTCGGCGAGCACGGCCGGGGTGGCCCGGATCCCGGCGAGTTCGAGCACGTTCTGGTCCATCCGGGGGAAGGCCCGGCCCATGCTGTCCGCGTCCAGCAGCGGCAGGCCCAGGCGGGCGGCCCAGGCGACCGCCACGCAGCCGTTGGAACCGCCGATCTCGCTCGACATCAGCGCGGCCGGCGATCCGCCCCGAACCTTCTCGACCCGGTCCAGCATCCGCCGCGCCTCGGCGACGCCGCCGACCCGCTCGGCCATCACCGGGGACGAGCCGACGGTGCCGACCGTCATCACCGGCGCGTCCTCGGGCAGGTCCCCCGGGCGCAGGACCCGGACCGGCCCGTGCTCGAGGATCGCCTGCCGGGCACCCGCGAGGGTGATCGACGTGGCACCACCGCCGCCCGAACCCAGGACGGCGCAGCCGCGTGCGAAGTCCGGAAGCAGTCCGGCGTCGAGTTCCATGGGTCAAAGGTACGAACAGGCGGCACGTCGGACATGTGCCACACGCACCCGATCGAGCGAAACATGTGCTGCCGGCACACTGGGCGCCGTGACCACACTCGCCGACCTGCTTTCCGGCCCCGACACCGACCAGATCGTCGTCGTGGCCGGACCGACCGACGCCGTCCCGCTGACCGACGTCCGGCTGGAGACGCGCGCCGATCGCCTCGCGCACGCGCCCGCCGGTTGCCTGGTCGTGCTGACCACGCCGCTCAGCGGCTATCGGCTCGACGTGGCGGTGCGCGATCTCGCGGCGACCGGCGCGGCGGGCCTGGTGCTGACCGCCGTCACGCCCGACTCGCCGGTCCCGGCCACCGCCCGCGCGCTGGCCGACCGGGGCCGGGTCGCGATCCTGCACACCGACGGCGACCTGGCCGCGCTGGTGCTGGCGGTGGATCGAGCGGTCCGCGGCGGTGCGGCCGACGCCCTGGCCCGGGTGGACGCGGCGGCCCGGGAGTTGCCGACCGTGGCGGGCGACCCGGAGCGGGTGGCCCGAGCCGCGTCCCGGGTCCTGGGGCTGCCGGTGGATCTGCGCGCGCCGGAGCCGGGCGAACTCGGCGCGTCGGCGCTCGGGCCCGACGGCGACGTCTGGCTCAGCGCGCCCGACCGACCGGATGCGACGGGCCGCGCCGTGCGTGCGGTGCTCGCCCTGGGCGCGCTGGCCGCGGCGGCCGGCCCGACCGACGATGTCCCGGTGCGCTCGCGCGGCCAGCTCCTGGCCGAGTTGCTGGCCGTGCCCGAGGCCCAGGCGCTGCGCCTGGGCAGTCGCGGCCGGGCCCTGGGGCTGCCGGTGGACAGTTGGCACCTGGCCCTGCGGGTGGAGCCGATCGCCCTGGCCGGCACCGACCGGTACCGCCTCCTGGAGGCCGCCGGGCCGCTCGCGCTGCGCCTGCTGCGTTCGCTGGGCCCGGTCGCCTGGAACGCCGCGCGCGTGGACGAGGCGCTGGTGCTGACCCGATCCCAGCCCACCGACCCGGGCCGCGACGGCATGCGCGCGACGCTCGCCGACGCCGGCCGGCTCCTGGTGGTGCTGCGCGAGCGCAACCCGGGTGCGGACCTGCGCTGCGGGGTGGGCGCGGCCCATCGCGGCGTGCTGGGCCTGCGCAGGTCCGCCCGCGAGGCCCGCACCGCCCTGTTGCGCTCGGGCGGCGGCGGGTCCGGCCCGATCGCCGCGCACGACGCGGCCGGCCTGGACCGGATGTTGCTGGACTGGTACTCCTCCGACGCGGCCCGCGAGGCGGTGCACGAACTCCTGGCCCCGGTCCTGGCGTTGGGCCCACAGCGCGCCGCACCGCTGCTGCGTACGCTGCAGGCCTACCTCGATCACCAGGGCTCGCCCGCCCGAGCCGCCGACGAACTGCACCTGCACCGCAACGCGGTCACCAAACGCGTCCGCAAGGTGGGCGAACTGATCGGCGCGGACCTGGAGGACCCCCAACAACGCCTCGCGGTACAACTGGCCTGCCGCGCCCACCTGATGTAGCACGAAGCACCCGACGGACGAGGCAACCGCACCCCACCGACCCACCGGTGCGCCGCGCGCCGTGCCGGATGGCGTCCCGGCGTCCCGGAGCCCCGAGCCCCGGCGTCCCGGTGTCCCGGTGTCCCGGTGTCCTTGTGCGGGATGCCGGCCGTGTAGTGCGATGACTGCCATGACAAAGAGAAGCGTTGCCACGCTGATCGCCGCCCTCGTCGCGGGATGCCTTGTGACCGCGCCGAGTTCACCCGCGGAAGCGGCCGACACCGGCGGTTCGCCGACCGCCGCGGACTCGCCGCCGAGGCTGGGCGTGGATCTGGACACGGTGACGATCCCCGAGTTACAGGCGCGCATGGCGCGCGGTTCGTTGACCTCGTCGGCACTGACCGGCGCCTATCTGTGGCGGATCAAGACCGTCGACCCCAGGATCCACGCGGTGCTGCGCACCGACCCGACCGCCCTGCGCCAGGCGGCGGCCAGCGACGCCCGGCATCGACGCGGCGAGACCCGCGGCCCGCTCGACGGCATTCCCGTCCTGCTCAAGGACAACGTGAACACCCGCGACCTGCCGACGACGGGCGGGTCACTGGCGCTGGCCGGGAGCCCGCCGGACGCCGACGCCGCCCTGGTCACCCGGCTGCGCGACGCGGGAGCGGTGATCCTGGGCAAGACCAACCTGTCCGAGTGGGCCAACTTCCGTGCGGCCAAGCCCACTTCCGGCTGGTCGGCGGTGGGCGGCCAGACCCGGAATCCGTACGTGCTGGACCGCAACCCGTGTGGTTCCTCGTCCGGTTCCGGCGCCGCGCTCGCCGCGTCCTTGGCGCAGGTGGCGATCGGGACCGAGACCGACGGCTCGATCGTGTGTCCGGCCGGGGCGAACGGTGTCGTCGGCCACAAGCCCAGCCTGGGGCTGGTCGGCCAGGCCGGCGTGGTGCCCATCTCCGCCGAGCAGGACACCGCGGGACCGATGGCGCGCAACGTCACCGATGCCGCGCTCACCCTCGCGGTGATCAGCGACGGCGCCCCGCACCTCACCGCCTCCCTCGACGTCGCGCGGGCGTCGACCCGGCCCGACGCGCTGCGCGGCAAGCGCATCGGTTTGTGGCGGCTGCCCTCGCTCGGGCCGGAGGTGGACGCCCTGATGACGCGTACGGCACAGAGCCTGCGCACGGCGGGCGCCGAGGTCGTCGAGGTGCGTCTCCCTTACCAGGAGCGACTCGCCGAACTGGAGTTCCCCGCACTGTTGAGCGAGTTCCACCGCGACCTCGACGCCTACCTCGCCACCCGCCGGGGACCGCGCGACCTCGCCGAACTGATCGCGTTCAACCGCACCCACCCGGCCGAGCAGACCTGCTTCGCGGGTCAGGAGTTGTTCGAACAGGCCCTGGTCGCGCCGCCCACCACCGACCCGCAATACCGGGCCGCGCGCGCCGAGTTGAAGGATCTGTCCCGTAGGTCGATCGACGAGACCATGGCCGCCCATCGCCTGGACGCGATCGCCTCGCCGACGAACCCGCCCGCCTGGACGACCGACTGCGCGCGCGGCGACAACGACGTGATCCCGTCCTCCACCCCGGCGGCCGTGGCCGGGTACCCGTCGTTGTCGGTGCCCGCCGGCCTGGTGAACCAATTGCCCGTGGGCCTGCTACTGATGTCCGGCGACCACCGCGACGGCGAACTGCTGTCCCTGGGGGCTGCGGTCGAACACCGGCTCGACGCCTGGCGGGCGCCGCGCTACCTGCCGACCGTGGGACCCGGCACCTCCCGCTGAACCGCACGCGACGGGACCGGCCGGGGCACCCCGGCCGGTCCCGTCGCCGTTGTCGGCGCCGCGCGGTGCAGTGCGGTGCAGTGCAGGGCGGTGCAGTGCGGTCCAGTGCGGTGCGATGCAGTGCCGCCCGGCGCGGTGCGGACCGGATACTGGCCCGTTCGAGTGGCGTTCACCAACAACGTGGTCCGGCTGCTCCCTTCTGCTTGCGGCCCCTGTCGAATATGCCTACTTTCATACAGGGTCATCCACATACGGTGACCGTCCCACTCACTCTTCGTTGCCGTGACTCGCGCCGCGGTGCACTTCCCGCGCGCCGCCACGGCGTCGTCGTTCCGCAACGCGCGGACGCACGTCGCTGCTCTCGACAGGAGTCCTCCCATGCCTCCATCCATCGATGCCCGCCTCACCTCCCTGGAACGCACCGTCGGCCGGCTCATCGAAGCGATCGGCTTCGACGGGGCGACCGGCGCGGCATCCGGCGCCGGTCGTCGTCGGTACGCGCTCAACGACGTCCAGTTGACCCGGTTGGCCCAGAAGCTGGACGCCTTCGGCGCGCGTCTCGACGACGCGGAGAGGGCCACCCTGCTCAGCGTGCTGGGGGCCGCGGCGGTCAAGTTCGAGGAGGCCGGCGGCAGCGACGGCAGCTCGCCCTTCGCCAAGGGGGTCGAGATCTTCGCGCAAGGGCAGCTGAAGGAGGTCGGCCTCGGAGAGGCGCTGGCGGCCCTGGGCAAGGTGGACCACGGAACCCAGGCCGGCATGGAGGGTGAACTCGAGGACTCGATCAGCGTCGGGGCCGACGCCATCTGCGTCCACGGCGACTGGAGCAAGGACCTGGCGGCGGAGATGGAGGGTTCCGTCACCCCGGGTGAGCTGGGAACCTGGCGAACCGGCCAGGGCTCGTACACCGACATTCCCGGCGGCCTCCCCGGCGGCTACCCCTTCGACGGCCCGCCCTTCGACACCCCCGGTGAGCGGCCCGGCACCAGGCCCGGCACCAAGCCCGGCGGCAAGCCCGGGAGTTCGGGCTTCGCCACCGGCCCCCAGAGCTGAGCAGGCGCAAAATGTCGGTTACGCCCATCGCGACGGCAGGCGGCCACGCCGCGTCGTCATCGGGCCCGGCCGAGCAGGCGGGTGGCGAATCGGTCGACGCGCCACCCGCCGCCGGCTTGGCCCTGGCCCTGGTGAACATGCCGTTCGCATCCCACCGCCGGCCCTCGCTGCAACTCGGGCTGCTCGGTGCGATCGCCCGCGATGCCGGGCACCGGGCCGAGATCTTCCATCTCAACCTGGACTTCGCGGCCGTGCTCGGCGAGGAGCTGTACGACCTGCTGTGCGAGCACCGCGGCACCGCGCTGGGCGAATGGGTGTTCGCCGAGGCGGCCTTCGGCGCCGAAACACCCGACGCCGAAGGCCTGCTCCCGCTGCGCCTGAATGCCGGTCAGCAATCGAAGCTGGCCCGCGTCTGCGGGGACCGCTCTCCCCTCGAATGGCTGCGTCACCTGCGCCGCGTCGTGGCGCCGGCGTTCGTCGAGGGGCTGGCGGTCGCAACGGACTGGTCCCGCTTCCGGGTCGTGGGCTTCACGTCCACGTTCCAACAAAACGCCGCGTCCCTGGCACTGGCGTCGAGGATCAAGCGGGACCACCCCGCGGTGATCACCCTGTTCGGCGGGGCCAATCTCGACGGCCCGATGGGGCGCGAGTTCGTGGCCGCCTTCGACGCCGTGGACTACGCGCTCAGCGGCGAGGCGGACCATTCCTTTCCGATGCTGCTGGATCGCATCGCCGACGGACGCTCGCTCGACGACGTTCCGGGCCTGCTGCGCCGACGCGAGGGCCGGGTCCGGGCGAATGCTCCCGCGCCCCAGGTCCGCGGCCTGGACGACCTGCCGATCCCCGACTACGACGACTACTTCGCCCGCGCCGAGCGCCTGGGTCTCATCCGCGCGGACGCCGCGCGGCGCAACATCGACCTGCCGTTCGAAAGCGCGCGGGGTTGTTGGTGGGGCGCCAAGCACCACTGCACCTTCTGCGGACTCAACGGCCAGACCATGGCCTTCCGGGCCAAGTCCGCCGAACGTGTCGTACGCGAGCTCGGTGAACTCGCGCGCCGCTACCGCTCGTACCGCTTCGAGGCGGTCGACAACATCATCGAACCGACCTACCTGCGCACCCTGGTGCCGGAACTCTCCCGGCTCGGCACCACCTACGACATTTTCTACGAGGTCAAGGCGAACCTCGACCGCGATGCCGTGGCGGCCCTGAGCGCGGCCGGTATCCGCCGGATCCAGCCCGGGATCGAGTCGCTCAGCTCGAACGTGCTGCGGCTGATGCGCAAGGGTGTCCGGGCGGCCGACAACGTGAACCTGCTGCGCTGGGCGGCCTACTACGGGGTGTCCGTGTCCTGGAACCTGTTGTGGGGCTTCCCCGGTGAATCGCCCGAGGACTACGCCGAACAGGCCGCGCTCATCCCCTTGCTGACACACCTTCAGGCGCCGGGGGGCGCCGGGCGCCTGTGGATGGAACGCTTCAGCCCGCTGTTCACCGACCGTGCCGCCTTCCCGGCCCGCTTCCTCACCCCGGAGGCTAGCCTGAGCCTGGTCTATCCGGAGCACGTGAAGCTGGACCGGCTGGCGTACTTCTTCGACTACGAGTTGGAGAACACGCCCGGCCCGGAAACCTACGAAGCCGTCATCGAAGCCGTGCAGCGCTGGCTGACCCCGCCCGACCCGGACCAACCGCCGCCCCGCCTGGAGTTCTACCACTCGCCGGGCCTGGTCCACGTCGTCGACACCCGCGACCCCAAGGACGAGTCGACGTACACGCTGGAGGGCCCGCTGGCGTCGCTCCACATGGCGTGCAACGAACGCCCCCGCGGTCTGAAGGCCGCGGCGCGCGCGGCCGGCCTGGGCCCCGACCAGGCCGAGTCGGTCCTGAACCGGCTGTGCGGCCTCGGCCTCATGATGCGCGACGGGGACCGATACCTGGCACTGGCCATCCCCGCAGGCAGGAGCACCGGGTGAGCACCATCGCAGCCGACCCGCGACCGACCGAACCCCTGCCCCCCGGCACGCTCTCGTGCCCGCGCGAGCGCTACGACGAGGTACGCGCACGCGTGTCGACCGCGGCCCGATCCTCGGCCGACGGCGCGACCCTGGAGCGACTGCTGCGCCGCGCCGCCGACATGTCCGCGTACCTTCCCGCGTCGGCGACGGTCTGCGTGACGAGCCGTTCGGCGCTGCGCTCGCGCGGGGCGCTCGCGGCCGCGCTCAAGCCGTTGGGCACCCGGGCACACGCGGGTGTCGAACCGGACGTCGATCACCCCGGGCCGCCACCCGCCTCCGCCGTCGACGAACTCTGGGAACTGGCCCGTGGCCTGGACGAGGACGGACGAACCGCCCTGGAGGCGCTCGTACGGCGCGGGACCGACCCGATGCGCGCCCTGGCCACCGTCCCGCCGTCGGCGTTCTTCTCCGCCGTCGACACCGGCATCATCACCCGCATGCGTGGCACGCGCGCCGCGGGAGCGAACACTCGGCCCCAACTGCTCGACGCCACGGTCATCGTCAAGCTCACCCGCCAATGCAACCTGCGCTGTAGCTACTGCCACGACTGGCGGGCCGGACCGGATCAGAGCATGCCCATGCCCGTCCTGGCGGCGCTGCTGCACCGCGCGTCGGGCGAACACGGGTTCCTGCGCTTCATCTGGCACGGCGGGGAGCCGCTCACGCTGCGCCGCGAAGGCATTCTGCGGGTCCTCGCGGCGCAGGCCTGGCTTGCCGGGGATCGCAGCCGGGTGAGCAACTCGCTGCAAACGAACGGCACCCTCCTCACCGCGGAACTGGCCGCCCTGTTCGCCCACTTCGGCATCTCCTGCTCGGTCAGCGTCGACGGCCCGCCCGAGGTCCACGACGCCCAACGCAAGACCGTCGACCAGCGCGGGAGCTGGTCGCAGGTCAGTCGCGGTGTCCGTGTCCTGCGCGAGCACGGCGTGCTGGCCGGCGTGCTGGTCGTGGTCACGCCCGAGGTGATCGACGCGGGCGCGGATCGCCTGCTGGAGAGCGTGCGCGCGCTGGGGGCGACCAACATCGGGCTGCTGGCCATGCGTCCGCAGTCCGGGCCCGGAGGCACCGTCACCGGCGCGTCGTTGCCCGTCGCGCGGTTCTGCGACTTCCTGCTGGAGGTGCATCGGGCCAGAGAGCGCCTGGGCGACGGATTGCCCCGGGTCCGGGAACTCGATGCCGCCATCGACCTGCTCGCCGGCGGCTCCTCGCGCTTTTGCGAACTCCAGGGCGGCTGCCTGGGACGCTACTTCCTCGTCGAACCCGACGGCCGGGTGGCGCACTGCGACAAGTTCGTCGGCGACGACCGCTACACCCTGGGCAACATCCTCACCCACGACCTGTCGGCGATGCGCCGGTCGCCGCGACTGCGCGCGCTGACGGCGGCGGAGGACCTCGCCCTGGAGCGGCTGCACGGCTGCCCGTGGTTCGACAAGTGCCGGGGCTGGTGCCCGCACGAACGCTACGTCGCCGCGGCCACGGCGGACGCCGGGGCCGGAGCACCCACGTGCTGCGGACTGGCACCACTGTTCGAGGGTCTCGCCGGCGAACGGGTCGCCTCCGGCGCGAAGGCACCGCGATGACCGCGCCGTCCGCGCTGCGCGTCGCCCGCACCGGCTCCGTACCGGTCCGCGTGATCGGACGCTCCGCCGCCGCCGCAGACTTGGCGGCCCACCTCGCCGTCCCCGCCGTCGGCGGCCCCACCCACTCCACCGACGTACAGATCCTGGCGTCCTGGGCCGGCCGGGTACACCTGCTCGGCCTGGCCGCGCAACTCGCCGGGCAGCGCTGGATTCTCGTCGAGGCGACCGGCAAGGGCGCCGCGCTGGGCCCGGTGTTCGGCCCGACCGGCCCCTGCCTGCTGTGCTACCTGCGACGACTGGCGGCGAACGGCCGGCCCGTGCCGGTGCCGCTCACCGGGTCCGACACCCTGCTGCGCGGGACCGCCGAGGTCGCCCGCGAGCTGATCGCGGGGGCACACGGAGACGACGCGCACATCGAGATCTCCCGGGACGGAACGCTGCGGCGGCACACCCTGCTCGCCGTGCCGGGGTGCTCCTGCCCGGCCGGCCCGACGTCGCATCCCCTGGAGGCCGCGGTCGGCGACCGCGTCGGCATCGTGCACTCGCTCACCACGTCCGTCGACGACCGCTCCGGCCACACCCTCGTCGACGCGGTCGGGTGCCGGACCGGGCCGCTGCACGACGGCCTCGGCTGGAGCCACGGTTCCGGCTGCGCGCCGGACCCCGACACCGCACGCCGCAGCGCGATCGGCGAATGCCTCGAGCGGTACTGCGCCGGCTTCGCCGTCCCGGGGGCCGTCATCGCCGCCCGCAAGGACCTCGAAGGACCGAGTGTGCCCGCGGACGAGGCCGCGTACGGCGGCCACCACGTCTCGGATCGCACACCGCTGCGGTGGATCCCGGGCGTCGACCCGCGCACCGGAGGACCCATCTGGGCGGCGGCGGCGTCCGTGCACCTGCCCTACCGCTGCGCGGACGAGGAACCTCCGGCCAGCCACACCAGTTCCGAGGGGCTGGCCGCCGGCCCGTCGACCGCGTTCGCCCTGCGCCGGGCGACGTTGGAGATGATCGAGCGGGACGCGTTCATGCGTGCCTGGCGGGGAGGCACCCCGGTCGGCCGGATCCGCGCCGGAGTCCCGGACATGCCGGGGCTTTCGGTGGCAGGCCTCACCTCCGCCTGCGGGGTCCCGGTCGCGGTGGCCTTCCTCGAACAGGACGTGCCTCCGTACACGGCCGTCGGACTGGCGGCACGCCTGTCCGTGACCGAGGCCGCACAGGCCGCCTCCCGCGAGGCGGTCGCCACGCGGATCTTCACCGAGCGCATGCTGGCCGCGGGCGCGGACGCGCGGCGGCACCCGCCGACGACACCCGCCTATCACCGGTACGTGCACGCCGTGGACGCCCGCCTGTACCGGGCCCGCCGGCGCTGGGTGCACCCGGAGCACGACTACCCGTCGCGCACGGTCGCCTGGTCGGACGTCGTCCACCGCCTGCCCGCGACGGCCTACGTGGACATGACCA
The DNA here is from genome assembly GCF_053594475.1 of Embleya sp. NPDC001921. NCBI lineage: Bacteria > Bacillati > Actinomycetota > Actinomycetes > Kitasatosporales > Streptomycetaceae > Embleya > Embleya sp. NPDC001921. Next base: position 97,907 of record NZ_JBSFEO010000024.1, on the reverse strand, counting down.
CCCGTGATGCCGCGGCGCTGGGCTGCCGGGTCGCGAGGGTCGTGATCGACGGCTACGTCGGCTTGGACACCGACGCCACACGGCCCCGACTGGCAGGCGACCCCACGCCCCACCCCCTGGCCTAGGAGAGCACCATGGCGACCGTGGTGTTCGAACAGTTTCGGACCACGAACGACACCGCGAACCGGGTCCTGGGACTGCTGGACGTACTGCGCGGCATCCGCGCGCATCTGCCCGTCGACCAACTCGAGCACGCCCTTCAGACGGCCACGCTGGCGGAACGCGCCAACGCGTCGGACGAACTCGTCCTGGCCGCGTTGTGCCACGACATCGGCAAGGTCGTCGCACCCCACAACCACGGTGCCGTCGCCGCCGAGATCCTGCGCCCGTACGTGAGTCCGCAGACCTGCGCGATCCTGCTGCACCACGAGGAGTTCCGCTACCGGGACATGCCCCGATGGACCGGCGTGGACCCACGGGCCCATCTCGCCTACCGGGACGAGCGGTGGTTCGCGACCGCCGAAGCCTTCGCCGAGTGGGACCGACTCGCCCTCGATCCGCGCCGTGTTCCCGCACCGCTGGCCCACTTCGAGCCGCTGGTGCGGCACTTGATGGCACATCCGCAGACACCGCATCCGCCCCACACCGCAGGCGTCGCGCACCACGCGCCGCCCGACGGAAGGAGAACGCCGTGAGCGCGCCCGCCATCGAAGGCTCCGGCACCGCCGTGTTGCACGCCGGCAGCGGGAGAACCCGGGGGCTGCACGCGCTGGCCCGCTGCGTCGGCGACGTCGACGCCTTCTTCGCGCAGCACTGGTCCCAGGGGCCCGTCCACATCCGCCGCCCGAACAACGACGACTTCGCCGATCTGTTCGACGAGCGGAGCCTGCACGGGATCATCCGCGGGCGCGAGCTGCGGGTGGGCCGGCACGACCTTCGGATCGTGCGTACGACCGAGGCCGGCTTCGAAGCGGTGGACCCGGCCCGCTACACCATCGCGGGCGGCGATCGCGGGCGCGCGGGCGGCGGCGCGGACGACGTGGTCGACGCCGACGCGGTGTGGGGACTCGTGGGTGAGGGAGCCAGCATCGCCCTGCAACTCGTCGACCGGTACTGGCCGCCGCTGGGCCGTTTCTGCCGCGATCTGGAAATGTTCCTCGGCAGTCCGTGTCAGGCCACCGCGTACCTGACGCCCGCCGCGGCCCAGGGATTCGACGTCCATCACGACCTGCACGACGTACTGGTCCTGTCGCTGGCGGGCACCAAGCAGTTCACGCTGTACCGGCCCGTGATCGCGGATCCGGTGGCGGGCCAACTGCTGGACGAGCTGCCCCGGACGCCGCTCACCGGCGCCTGGGACGCGCGACTGAGTGCCGGGGACGTGTTGTACATGCCTCGGGGTACCCCGCATGTCGCGCGGACGTCGCGGTCCGCGTCGTTGCACGTGACCATCGGGATCCGGGAGGTCACCTGGCACGCGATGGCGCGGGCCGCCGTGGAGGGCTCGTTGTCCCGGCTGGCCGACGACGCGGCGCTGCGCCGGGCGGTCCCTCGCGAAGCGGTGTACGGCGGCGCGGACTACGCGCGGTTGGCGGCGGACGTCGCGTCCGGGATCGCGGAGACGATCCGCAGGGAACTCGTCGACGCGTTCGCCGACGGCCCCGCCCGGGCCCTGCTGATGTCCCGTCCGCGGGACTACACGGACGGTGGGGCCTGGTTCGATCGCATCGCGGCGCGATCGCTGACCCCCGGCATACGGGTTCGGCTGCGGCCGGGTGGCCTGATCCGGATGGAGACCGGAGCCGACGGCACGTACCTGCTGCTTTCCGGAGGCCGCCGATCGACCGTGCCGCGAGGCCCGGCCCGCTTCCTCTCCCGGCTCGCCGAAACGGTGGACGGCGCATGTCCCGCCGAGCACCCGAACCGGACGGAAATCGTGCAGGTGGTGCGACTCGTGGCGTTCCTCCTCCGGCAGGGCGTCCTCGAGGTGGCGGGAGACACCCCCGGACCGGCGACACCCACGGCAGCGGAACGTTCCGTACGCCCGCGATGGAGGAGGCCCCTGTGGCAGCGAACACCGATCTGATCGAAACCGTTCAACGCATGTTCCCCGACCTCGATTCCGTCACCGGTGAGCTCAACCGGAATCTGACCGCGGGCGCCGACAGCGACCTCGAGAGCAACGTGGGACCCGGCGCGAACGCCGACGGGATGGAGGGCGCGCGGCAACAGACGCTGGCCCTGGGCGCGCGGGCTCTGGAGAAGGTCGCCCGTGACGGCACGCGCGCCGTGCTCACCGACGCCGAGTCGCAGGGCCTGGAAGCCGTGGTCCTGGTGATGGGCCGGCCGGCCATTCTGGTGCAGGACGACCGTTTCCTCCCGCCTCCGCATCCCTGGGAGACGTTGGAGGACCATCGCGAGGCCATCGAGGCCACCATGCTCAGCGTCGGCCGCATCGAGGTCCGAGGGCACCCGATGGCGGACTGGATCGGCACCGGATTCCTGGTCGCCGACGACGCCGTGCTGACCAACCGGCACGTCGTCAAGGAGTTCATGGCGTTCCAACAGGATCAATCGCATTGGGAAATCGCACCGGAGATGTCCGTCAACATCGACTTCGCCGAGCAACTGGGCGGAACGCCGGAGCGCGAGCACCGGATCTCGGAGATCATCGCCATCCATCCCGATCTGGATCTGGCCCTGCTGCGGATGGAACCCGGGGACGACCCGCCGCCGCCGCTGCCGTTCGCCGGACCCCGGCTGGAGGTCGAGCCGGAGCGCCTGGTGTATATCGTCGGCTACCCGGCGGCCGACTCCCGACGCAGCGGCGAGACGGACATCCAGCGGATCTTCAACGGCATCTTCAATGTGAAGCGGCTGCTTCCCGGGAAGATCACCGCCGTCGACACGGGCGCGAACCTGTTCGAGCACGACTGCTCGACGATGGGCGGCAACTCGGGATCGTGCGTCGTCGACCTGACCAGCAATCGGGTCATCGGCGTGCACTTTCGCGGGCGGTACCTCAAGACCAACTGGGGGATCTCCACCCAGAATCTGATCGGGGACATCCAAGCCGCCGCGCGCGCGAACGGTGGCCGGTGACCGGCGGTCGCCCGCGGGAATTCCGCCACCGCGGTGGGCGCGGCGAGGACGCGGCCTCCGCGGTGTCCTCGCCGCGGGCACACCTCGCGGTGGCGGGCCGCCGCGTCATCACGGAATCCGTACGCTCGCCGGGGCCGCCGCCCGGTCCGCGGGATCGGGGTCCGCGGGTTCCGGGGAATCGTGTGCTTCGACGACGTCGGGCAGGGGCTGTTCCGCCCAGATGATCTTGCCCTCGGGGATGTACCGCGTACCCCAGCGCGCGGCGATCTGGGCGACCAGGAACAGGCCCCGGCCGCCCTCGTCCATGGTGGCCGCGTAGCGCAGGTGGGGTGCGGTGCTGCTGCCGTCGGCCACCTCGCAGATCAGGCTCCGGTCGCGCAGCAGCCGTACCCGGATCGGCTCGGAACCGTAGCGGATGGCGTTGGTGATCAGCTCGCTGAGGATCAACTCGGTGCCGAAGAGCTGTTCGCCCAGCCCCCACTCGTCCAGTTTCACGGCGATCGCCTCGCGCATCCGGCCGACGGCGGCGGGGTCCGACGGCACCTCCCACTCGGCCACCCGGTCGCCGGACAGGGTGCGGGTGCGGGCGATGAGCAGCGCGATGTCGTCCTTGGGGTGTTCGGGCAGCAGCGCGTCCAGGACCGCCGCGCAACTCTGCTCCGGGGTGCGGCCGGCGTGGGCCAGGGCTCGGCGCAGCAACCCCATCCCGACGTCCAGGTCGCGGGTGCGGTCCTCGATCAACCCGTCCGTGTACAGGACGAGCGAACTGCCCGCGGCCGGTTCCAGTTCGATGGTCTCGAACGGCATGCCGCCCAGGCCCAGCGGCGGCCCGGCGGGCAGGTCGGGGAATTCCACGGTGCCGTCGGGGTGCACCAGCGCGGGCAGCGGGTGCCCGGCCCGGGCCATGGCGCAGCGCCGCGAGACCGGGTCGTAGATCGCGTACAGGCAGGTGGCGCCGATGATGCCGGCCCCGAGGTCCGGGTCCGCCTCGTCCTGGTCGATCCGGCCGACCAGGTCGTCCAGGTGGCTCAGGAGTTCGTCGGGCGGCAGGTCGAGCGTGGAGAAGTTGTGCACCGCGGTACGCAACCGGCCCATGGTGGCCGCGGCGTGCAGCCCGTGGCCGACGACGTCGCCGACGACCAGCGCCACCCGGGCGCCGGAGAGCGGGATCACGTCGAACCAGTCGCCGCTCACCCCGGACTGCGCGGGCAGATAGCGGTGGGCCACCTCCAGCGCGCTCTGCGCAGGCAGCGCGCGCGGCAGCAGACTGCGTTGCAGCGCCGTCGCCAGGGTGTGTTCGCGGGCGTAGCGGCGGGCGTTGTCGATGCTGACCGCGGCGCGCGCGACCAGTTCCTCGGCGAGGAACAGGTCGTCCCGGTCGAACGGCTCGGGCTTTTCCTTCCGCCAGAAGTTGGCCACGCCCAGCACCGCGCCGCGCGCCTGGACCGGGACCGTGATCAGGGAGTGGATGCCGTATTCGACGATCGCTCCGGCCCGCTCCCGGTCCTGGGCGTGCCAGTCGTCCGCGGCCGCGAGATCGGTCACGATCTCCGACCGCCCGCTGTCGAGTCCGCGGGCCTGCGGGGTCGAGGGGACGAAATCGATCAGGGTGCCGAGCGGGTACAGGGGGTGATCGTCGCGGATGCCGGCGACGGCGCTGCGGCGCATGTTCGCGCCGGTACCGGTCGGCTCCCCTCCGTCCAGGACCGGGGCGGAGAGGTCGATGGTGACGAAGTCGGCGAAGCGCGGGACCGCGACGTCGGCGAGTTCCTCGGCGGTGCGCACCATGTCCAGGGTGGTGCCGATCGCCACCCCGGCGTCGTACAGCAGTTTCAGCCTCCTGCCCGCCACCTCGGCCCTGCCGGAGAGCGTCATCAGCTCGGTCGTGTCACGCAGGGTCGCGACCGTCCCGCGCGGACCGCCGTGACGATCCGTGGACCGCTGGTTGACCGCCAGCAATCGGTCCCCGGCGGGATGTACCTCGTCCGAGACCACGCGACCCGAGATCAGCAGTTCGGCCGTGCCCGGTTCGAGGCCGGGGAGGTCGGCGATCCGCCTGCCCTCGGCGTCGGGCGGGAGGTCGAGCAGTCGGATGGCCTCGTCGTTCGCCAGCACCAGCCGGGTGTCGGCGCCGACGATGAGCACGCCTTCGCGAACCGCGTGGAGCACCGAGTGGTGGTGTTCGTACATGCGGGTCATCTCGGCCGTGCCCAGGCCCCGTGTCTGCCGCCGCAGCCGCCGGGTCACCAGTGCGGTACCGCCGGTGGCCAGGGCGAGCGCGGCGGCGCCGGTACCCAGGATGATCGGCAGTTGCCGGTCGACCACGCCGGTCACGTTCTTGACCCGCAGCCCGGCGATGACGACACCCTCGACCGTGCCCGTGGGGCCGGTGACCGGGACCACCGCCTGTACCTCGCGGCCGAGCGGGCCGTTCACGCTCTCCACGAGCATGTGTCCGGCCAGCGCGGGTTCGATGTTGGCGACGACGGGCTGCCCGATCAGTTCCGGTCTGGGGTGCGTGTAGCGGATCCCCTGGGTGTCGGTCACCACGATGAAGTCCACATCGGCGGCCATGCGCCCCGCCTCGGTCAGCGGTTGCAACACCGCGGACGGGTCGGGTGAACGCAGCGCGGCGATGACCCCGGGCGAGTGGGCGAACGTCTGCGCGACGGCGATCGCGCGGTGGCGGGCCTCGCGGTCGCTGTCGTGCCGGGACTGCACCACGAGCGCGAGCACGGCGCCGGCCACGAGCAGGAACACCACGGCGACTTGCAGGACGAAGACCTGCCCGGCAACGCTTCGCCGGCGCCTACCGGACGGTGACTGAACCGATGCACCCCGAAATCGGCCGGAATCATCGGCCATGTCTACCGTTGTACCCACCGGGGCGTCACGGGACCACTCCTGGGACCCATGGGACGGGGCCACCACGTGTGGTACGCCGCGAGGCCCCTCCGGTCGTCGCCTCACGCGAAGATCGCGCGCACCTGGTCCACCGCCTCCGCGCCGTACGCCACCGCCCCCTCGGCCCCCACGACCGGAAGCGCGTCGTGGGGGCCGAGGTCGCACACGTGCGGACCGATGCCTACGTGCGGGCGGGCGCGATCCAGACGACGGCGCCCTGGTCACCGGACAGCGGGAGGACCGGAAACACGGTCACGCCGTAGGCCTTCTCCCACCCGGGGTTTCCGGAACCGAGCACCGAGGAGAAGAACGGCTTGCCGTAGTTCGCGTAGTCCGGCGACCCGTCCGTCTTGGTGACCTTGGTCGAGTACGGAGCACGCGCCGGGACCACGGTGGAGCCGTTGCGGTCCTTGGGTGCGAAGCCGGTGCCGTTGGCCTCCGCGCCCGGCGCGTAGCCGAGCGTGTCGGAGAAGAACCGCACCGGTTCCGTCTTGGCGAACTGCGCGCAGTGGTCGCCGGCCGAGCGGCAGGCCCGGAATCCGGACGTGTCCTTGAAGCTGAACGCCGCGTTGGCCGACTGCACGCGGGATTCGAGGTTGGCCGCCTGGTTCGACGGCGCGTCCGGGAAGCGGTAGGGCTCCGGGTGCGCGTCGACCAGGAGCAACTCGCCCTTGGCGCCCCACGAGGGGGCCTTGTCGATGTTGAACAGCACGCCGTTGTTCTCGTACGAGCTGTCCCGCAGCCACACCAGCAGGCCCGGCGCGTTGTACGCGAGCTTCTCGCGCTTGCCGTTCTCGCCGAACGTGTAGGTGTACTTCAGGCCCTGGTCGAAGCCGGACATGTTGCGCCATTCGAGCAGGTAGTACTGCTCGCGACTGAACGTGCCGTCGGTGACGATCCAGCCCGCGCCCCGGGTGCCGCCCCCGGACGAACCGCCCTGCGGGGTCCAGCCGTTGGCGCCCTGCTCGACATCGTCGGACCACACGGTGGTGGTGCCGTTGGTGAGCGAGAAGTCGTCGGCGACCCAACCCTTCTCCTGCGTCGCCGCGTCCGTGTCGACGCCGATGCGCAGCTTGATGTTCCGCCCCGCGTACGGCGTCAGGTCCACCTGGTCGTGGCGCCAGCCGTGGCTGTCGCCGGTCAGCCCGGTGCTCTTGCCGAACGCTCGGAGGTTGCCGTTGGGGTCCGGGTAGTCCGGCGGGGTCGACACGAGCGTGCCGGCCTCGTCACGCACCTGGAGCTGCGTCCAGGTGGTGCCGCCGTCGGTGGACACCTCGACGAAGCCGAAGTCCCAGTCCTCCTCCAGGACATAGTCGGTCCACCAGCGGAACTTCACGTCGGTGCCCGTCGGGACCGCGACGTCGCGAACCAGCTTGACGTCCGCCCAGTCCTGGTCGTTGTTCGAGTACCACGCCTTTTGACCGCTGTGCGGCGTGCTGAACCTGATCACCTTGTCCGGGAGGTTGACCCGCACCGCCTGTTTGGTGCCCTTGGGTGTCTTGGCCGCCTGTCCGAGCGTGACCAGCGCGGGCTTGTCACCCACCTTCAGGACCTCGGGCGTCAGCCAGCCCAGCGAGTACTTGGACCACGCGCTCATGTGCGCGGGCATCGACTGGAACAGCGGCCCGGAGTGCGACCCGCTGGCCATCAGGTCCCAGAAGTTGACGTCCGACTGGCCGCCGCTGAAGTTGTCGTACAGGTCCGGCAGACCGAGGTCGTGGCCGTACTCGTGGGCGAACACGCCCACGCCGGAGTCCTCCGGCTGCACGATGTAGTTGGCGATCTTCAGTTGCGTCCCCGGGACCGTGTATCCGCCCGCCACGGCGCTGGAGTGCGCCCAGATGGCATACGTGCCCTCGGCGCCGCCGCCGGCGGACTTGTCCTTGCCCGAGTGCACGAGGACCAAGTGGTCTACCACGCCGTCGGGTTCGAGGAGGTTCCCGTCGCCGTCCGCGTCGCCGGTGTCCTCCTTGTCGTAGTCGGCCCACGGGAAGTTCGGCTGGCTGCGCGCGAGTTCGTCCACCGCGTCGATCGCCAACCGGCTGGCGCCCGCCGGGTTGTCCGGGTGCCCGCCCATGTCCTGCTCGCGCTGCCCGCAGCGGCCGGCGCCGTACCACGCCTCGGAGTGGCGGACCTTGATCCACGGGGTGGCGGTGCCGGACACGGTGTACTTGCCGCCCGACATCTCCTCGTACATGTTCTTCATCGTGTAGCCGGAGACGTCGATGCCCGGCTTGCCGTCGGGACCGGTCAGGTCCAGCCGCATACGCTCGGTGAGGCCCTGCTTGGTGTAGAGCATCTTGTTGAAGTGCTCCGGGCTGAAGTCCTTGACCCACTGCGAGTTGTTGTCCCGCCCGGTGAGCGCCGGGTCCGGGATCTTGTTGTGCAGCGGCCCGTTCTTGATCGTGCCCGGAGGTTCGAGCACACACGAGGGGTCGGTGACACTCGCCCGGCGGTTGAACCCGGAGAAGTCGTCGTTGGCGTTCTCGTTGAACTCGACGAGAACCGTCAGCAGCTTGGCATCCTGCTTCGAACCCGGTGCCAAGCCGGCCTTCTCGGCCCTGAGTTGCTCCGGGCTCTTGCCCGTGCGCTGGGACTCGGCCTCCAGCAGGCGCAGTTGCGCTGCCGCGCGCGGATTGCCCTCGCGCTCCTTGCGGCCGGGTCCTTCCTTGGCCTTGCGGGCCTTGTCGGCACCGCCCTGCTCGGCGTCGATCCCGCCGCCCTGACCGTCCTCGGCCTCGACGGGATTGAAGTACTGATCCTCGGGGCCGGGATTCCACACGGCCTTGGTGTTGTCCACGCGTGCGGCCGCCGCGGAAGACGTGACGCCCGGCGCTGCGGTCAGTCCCGTGACCGCGAGGAGCGAGACGGACAATAACGTCACCGGGCCACGCAAACGCCGGATGCCTTGCGGCGGTGTTCCGCCGCGTCCGGGTATCGCTCGACTCAAGATGGTCCCCCTTCCGCCCGGAAGGTGATCCCGGACGCGAAGCGACGCCGATCAGGGTGCTGTGGTGCCGTACGCGCCCACGACGTCGAGCTGATTCGGCAGAACCCGACGCCTGCCTCCCACCGACCGTCGGGTCACGGCGGCGCCGGGAGTTGGGGCCGGGCGTCCCGGACACTAGAGGCGCAAGTGACGGCAGAGACAGAGGACACCAAGGTTTCTTTACGATCTCTTTACTAAACGCCCGACGGGACGTGCGGAACCGGGCTATGCACTTGGCGTGATCGGTTCCGCTTCGCCCCGACGAGCCGTCGACTTCCGTATCTCCCGCCCCCACCCTTCGCCCCCGAACACACATCTTTCGTAGCTCCCCCACGAGCCGGCCGGCCGGCACCGTGCTTCGGGCCGGCAACGACCGAAAGCCCCCACCCGACGGGACTCGGGCCCGTTCGGGACTTCGGTCGTCCTCGCCCGACGGGCGGCGAGCGAGGCCGGAACACGGGCTCGGGTGCGGCGGGCTCGGGTGCGACGGGCGCGTGACCGCGCGAGGCGTCGGCCGACCAATGTTGTCCTCCGCGCGCCGCGCATGGATGGTTCTCGACCCGGTCGTTCGGATGTCGTCGGGGTGCGTCGCCGGAGTGGGTGTAACAGCCTGCCGGGTTCATCGCGTTCCTCTGACGAGGCCGCGTCGCGGAGGCGTCGCGCCCTCCCGGGACAACCCGGCCCCACCCACAAACGCGCGCCCGCCGCCGAGCCAGGGGCTCTGTCGGCATGCCGTCACACCCCATTCACGCCCCACCCGGCGTCGGCGGCCGAGCCGCCATTTCGCCATGCCCCGAACCCCGCGGCGCCGATGCCGCGCCCCCGACCCGAGATCCGTAGGTGAGCCCGCATGACCCCAGTCGCCGCCCCCGAGCCCGCGTCCGCTTCCAGAACCGTGGGGAGCCGAGACCCGGGACGAGCGCACGAGCCCGGAGCCGCCGCGGAGCGCGAACCCGAAACGCCGGCCGCCGAGGCACCCGGGTTTCGGCCGCGTTGGAACCGAGCCCTCGCCCCGGTCGCGGCCCTGGCGATCGGCATGCTCGGCTATCACGCCCGCTGGGTGTGCGACGACGCGCTGATCTTCACCCGCGCGGTCCGCGAGATCCTGGCCGGCAACGGTCCCGTCTCCAGTCCCGGCGAACGCGCCGAGGCCTCGACGAGCACGCTGTGGCAGTGGCTGCTCGCGCTGTTCGGATTCGTCCTGCGCCGCAGCGACACCACGGCCCTGTCATGGCTGCTCGGCCTGTTCCTGACCTGCGCCGCCGTGCTGTTCGCCGTGGACGCCGCCCGACGGCTGCACACCCGTGCCGGGCGGACCGAGAGCCTGTTGGTCCCGTTCGGGATCCTGATCCCGCTCGGTCTGCGGCCGATGTGGGAGTACGCGACATCCGGCCTGGAGACCGGCCTCAACATGTGCTGGACGGCCGGCTCGTGGTGGCTGCTGGTACGGCTGCGCGCCGGCGGATCCCGTCGCCGCGCGCTCGCCACGGCGGCGGTCATCGGCCTCGGCCCGCTGGTCCGCCCGGAGGCGGCGGCCGTCACCGTCGTGTTCCTGCTCGCGCTGTGGCTCATCCGACGGCCCACGATCCGCGGGACGTTCGCCCTCGCGGGCGTCGCGGCCGCCGTGCCGACGGCGTATCAGATCTTCCGCATGGGCTACTACGGCATCGTCTTCCCGATGCCGGCGCTCACCAAGGGTGCCGACGGGTCGTTGTGGGAGCGCGGCTGGGCGTACGTCACCGACTTCTCCGGTCCCTACCTGTTGTGGGCCCCGCTGTCGGCGATCGTGATCGGCGCCGGGTACGCGCTGCGCGGCATCCACGAGCGGCGCGGCGACACGATCGTCGTCCTGGCCCCACCGGCCGCGGCGGCGATCCTGTTCGGCTACGTGGTCAAGGTCGGCGGCGACTACATGCACGCGCGCATGCTCGTACCGATCCTGTTCCTGCTCCTCCTGCCGGTCGCCGTGCTGCCGCTGTCCAGGGCCGTGGCGGCGCCCGCCCTCGCTCTGGCCGTATGGTCCGCGATCAGCGGGATCCTGCTGCGGTACAGTCCCTCGCCCACCTCGATGGTCGGCGACGAACGCGCCTTCTACGCGCGCTTCACCGGCTCGTCGCACCCCACGTCGGCCCGCGACTTCCTGCGCACCCACCCGCTGACCAAGGCCGCCGTGCAGGCCGAACTCGCCTCCGGCCGCCGGTCGTTGATCTACTACGGGCCACGCCTGGAAGGCGACATCATCACCGTGCCGCTGCGCGAGGACATCCCGGCGCGGGTCGCGGTCATCGGCGTCTACCTCGGCACCGCCGGCGCCTTGTCACCCGCGGACGTGCGGCTGGTGGACTACTGGGGCCTGGTGAACCCGATCGGGGCGCGGTTCGAGCTTCCGGTGACCAAGCCGGGGCATTCGAAACCGTTGAGCAACGCGTGGCTCCTGGCGGCGTACGCGGATCCGGCGGCGCCGGTGAATCCCGCCGGCAACTTCGCCCGGCCGGAGCCGGTCACCCCCGAACAGGTCACGGCCGCGCGGCACGCGCTGGGTTGCGGCGAACTCGCCGAACTCGCCGCGTCCACGCGCGCGCCGATGACCGCGGGCCGCTTCCTGGACAACCTCGAGGGCTCCTGGCGGCGCACCCACCTCACCATCCCGGCCGATCCGTTCGAGGCCGAAAGGAGGTTCTGCGGGCGCAACACGCCCTGACCCGGTCCGGGTCACCCGCGCCATCCGCGCGAGCGGGACCCGTCGTCCGCACCGGGCGGGCACGTCCGGGTCGGCCCGCGCGGGCCGACCCGGACGTGATGATCACGCGACGTCGAACCGGTCCAGGTTCGACACCTTGACCCACGCCGCGACGAAGTCGTCGACGAACTTCCGCTTCGCGTCGTCGCTCGCGTAGACCTCGGCCAGCGCGCGCAGTTCGGAGTTCGACCCGAAGAGCAGGTCGACCCGGCTGCCGGTCCACTTGAGCTCGCCCGTGGCCGCGTCGCGACCCTCGAACGTGCTCGCGTCCTCGGACGTCGCCTTCCACGTCGTGCCCAGGTCGAGCAGGTTGACGAAGAAGTCGTTGGTCAACGAACCGGGGGTCGCGGTGAACACGCCCGTCGACGACTGCTGGTGGTTCGCGCCCAGCACGCGCAGGCCACCGACGAGGACCGTCGTCTCGGGGGCGCTCAGGGTGAGCAGGTTCGCCTTGTCGATCAGCAGGAACTCGGCCGGCAGCCGGTTGCCCTTGCCGAGGTAGTTGCGGAAGCCGTCGGCGGTGGGCTCCAGGGCGCTGAACGACTCCACGTCGGTCTGCTCCTGCGCCGCGTCCACACGACCCGCCGTGAAGGGCACCTCGACGTCGAACCCGGCGACCTCGGCGGCCCGCTCGACGGCGGCGGCACCGGCGAGCACGATCAGGTCGGCGAGCGAGATCCGCTTGCCGTCGGTGCGATCGGCGTTGAACGCCTCCTGGATGCCTTCCAGCGCGCGCAGCACCGTCGCCAGCTCGTCCGGGTCGTTGGCCTCCCACCCGATCTGCGGCTGGAGGCGAACCCGCGCACCGTTGGCGCCGCCTCGCTTGTCACTGCCGCGGAAGGACGAGGCCGACGCCCACGCGGCGGACACGAGCTGGGACACCGACAGGCCCGACTCGAGGACCCGGCTCTTGAGCGACGCGACGTCCTCGGCGTCGACGAGCTCGTGCGTGACCGCCGGAAGCGGGTCCTGCCACAGCAGTGTCTCGCTGGGGACCTCCGGACCGAGGTAGCGCACGACCGGACCCATGTCGCGGTGCGTCAGCTTGAACCACGCCCGGGCGAAGGCGTCCGCGAACTCGGCGGGGTTCTCCAGGAAGCGCCGCGAGATCTGCTCGTAGGCCGGGTCGACCCGGAGCGAGAGGTCGGTCGTCAGCATGGTCGGCGCGTGGCTCTTCGACGGGTCGTGCGCGTCCGGGACGGTGCCCGCGCCGCCGCCGTCCTTGGGCCGCCACTGGTGCGCGCCGGCCGGGCTCTTGAACAGCTCCCACTCGTGGCCGAACAGGATCTCGAAGAAACTGTTGTCCCACGTGGTGGGGGTGTTGGTCCAGATGCCCTCGAGGCCACTGGTGATCGCGTCGCCACCGGCGCCGGTGCCGAAGCTGCTCTTCCAACCGAGGCCCTGCTGCTCCAGCGGCGACGCCTCGGGGTCGGGGCCGACGCTGTCCGCCGGGCCCGCGCCGTGGGTCTTGCCGAAGGTGTGACCGCCCGCGATCAGGGCGACCGTCTCCTCGTCGTTCATCGCCATCCGGCGGAACGTCTCGCGGATGTCGCGGGCCGCGGCCAGCGGGTCCGGGGTGCCGTTCGGGCCCTCGGGGTTGACGTAGATCAGGCCCATCTGCACCGCGCCGAGGGGGTTCTCCAGGTCCCGGTCACCGGTGTAGCGCTCGTCGCCGAGCCAGGTGGTCTCCGGGCCCCAGTAGACGTCCTCGTCGGGCTCCCAGACGTCGGCCCGACCGCCGCCGAAGCCGAAGGTCTCGAAGCCCATCGACTCCAGGGCGACGTTGCCGGTGAGGACCATCAGGTCGGCCCAGGACAGGCTCCGACCGTACTTCTGCTTGACCGGCCACAGCAGCCGGCGGGCCTTGTCCAGGCTCGCGTTGTCCGGCCAACTGTTGAGGGGGGCGAAGCGCTGCTGACCGGACCCGGCGCCGCCGCGGCCGTCGCTGATCCGGTAGGTGCCGGCGCTGTGCCACGCCATCCGGATCATCAGCGGGCCGTAGTTGCCGAAGTCGGCCGGCCACCAGTCCTGCGAGGTCGTCAGCACCTCCGCGATGTCCTGCTTCACGGCGGCGAGGTCGAGGCTGTTGAACGCCTCGGCGTAGTCGAACTCGTCGCCGAAGGGGTTGGCCACCGCCGGGTTCTTGGCGAGGATCTTCAGGTTGAGCCGCTCCGGCCACCACTGGCGGTTTCCACCGCCCTGCGTCGGGTGCGGGGCCCGCTCGTGCGCGACCGGGCAACCACCTCCGCCCTCAGTCTTCGCGTCTACGACGATTGCATCATGGTTCTCAGACATGGGATCCCTTCCGGACCAGGCGGATCGCGGTGCTCAGGAGCTGTGGGCGGTGGTGGGCGGTGGAGTGGTCGGGGTACAGACCTCGTGACGGACGACCTTGCCCCGTCCGACCCGGCTGCCCCGTCCGCCTCGTCGACCGGGACCCGTGCTCGTGGGGCGCGGTCGAACGGGTCGGGCAGGGCCGGCACGGCCGGCAGGTCCGGGCGGTCCGGCAGGAAGCCTCGGCGTGGACGGCGCGAAGGCGGATACGGACTGCCGTCACGCACCGTGACGACGATCGTCCCGATATCGAGGCGGTCACCATCCCCGACGGTCCGGAGCAGCGCGACATGATCGATCCTCACCCGCAGGCCGGCACCGCACGGCTGCTCGGTAGTGGTCGCGTCACGTCCGTGTCTCCTGCCGTCATGCGGTCTTCGTACCCCTTGTCCCTAAGGTCTTCCTACCCCTTGGCTGCCGCCGGAACCGATCCTACGATGGACAGAGTCCAAGTCAAGATGTACGCCAGACCCATACCCAACCGGAATCCGGACGTCCGTACGTCCACCGGTAAACTTCGGCCACCCCACCGAATCGAATAGGTGAACCCATATGAGCGACCTGCTGGAGCGACTGAGAGAGCGCGGCTGGCGGTTGACCTCCCAGCGGCGTGTCGTTGCGGAGGTCCTCGACGGCGACCACGTACATCTGACGGCCGACGAAGTGCACGCCCGCGCGGCGCGGCGGCTGCCCGAGATCTCCCGGGCGACCGTCTACAACGCGCTGGGCGAGCTGGTCTCCCTCGGTGAGGTCATCGAGGTCTCCACCGACGGCCGGGCCAAGCGCTACGACCCCAACGCGCACCACCCGCACCAGCACCTGGTGTGCTCCTCCTGCGGAACCGTCCGCGACGTCCACCCCACCGGCAGCCCGCTGGCCGACCTCCCGGCGGACCAGCGATTCGGCTTCACGGTGTCCCAGGTCGAGGTCACCTACCGCGGGCTGTGCCCGTCGTGCGTCGGGGGGACCGGCGAGGACTCCGGCGCGTAGGCACCGACCACCCTTCCCGCCCGGCCCGGGGCGGTCCACGACGACCGCCGGAGCCGGTGCCCGGATCGGCCATCGGGGATGCGGCGGGGATGAACGGGCGCCGGAAACGGCAATAGGGGTGTCGTGAGTACGAAGCGGTCCGACGCCGAGCCCGAAGCCGTCGACGAGGACGCGGTGGCCCGGGAGCTGTACGGGCTCTCGCCCGACGAGTTCACCGCCGCCCGTGACGCGTACGCCGCTCGGGCCCGCAAGGCCGGGAACCGTGCCGTCGCCGACCGGATCGGCAAGCTGCGGCGTCCCGTACTGGCCGCCTGGTTGGCGAACCTGCTCGTCCGTGAACAGCGCGCGGAGATCGACGCGTTCCTCGAACTCGGCGCGGCCATGCGGCAAGCCCAGGGGCAGCTCCAGGGCCCCGAGTTGCGCGAACTCTCCCGTCGACGCCATCAGGTGATCGACGCCCTCGGGCGGCAGGCGCAGGCTCTCGCCGCCACGCGCGGACATCCCGTCGTCGGCGATTCGACCCGCCGTGAACTCCGGGACACCCTCGCCGCCGCCCTCGCCGACCCCGACGCGGCCCGGGCCCTGGCGTCCGGCGCCCTCGCCGGCGCGCTGGAGCCCACCGGGGACTTCGGCTCGCTCACCACGTCGACCCCGCCCGAGGCCACGCGCCCGCGGAAGGGCGCGAACGCGAAGGGCACGAGCGCGCCCGCACGCGAGGGCGCCGAGGGACGGGCCCGTCACGCGAGGGACGACGCCGCCGGCGCCCGCGAATCCACCCGCCGCGCCGCCGAACACGAGCGTCGCGAAGCCCGACTCACCCGCGCCCGCGCCGACCTGGAGGCCGCCGACACCGCGGCCGAGGAAGCCCGCGAAGCCGCGCGGACCCTGAAGCAGCGGGCCGACGCCGCCCGCGACCGGCACCGGCAGGCGCTCGCCGACGCCGAGAACCTCGAACGCCGCCTCGCCGAGGCCCGGGACACGGCCGGCCGGCTCGACCGGCAGGCCCGGGACGCACGACGCGCGCACGAGGACGCCGACGAACGGGCACGCACGAGGAAGACCGCCGCGAACACCGCCCGGGCCGGGCTCCGCGACCTCGAACGAAACCGTGCCGGTCGCGGCGAATGAAGGGGGCCTCGCCGGTCGGGGTCGGTTCCGGATCGTGACCCGGCGCGAACCGGGCCGGTCGAGGCGGGCGGGTCGAGGCAGGCGGGTCGACACCCGCGGTCGAGGTCGATCCCGACGCCCGTCTTCGCGAACAGGGCCGAATCGGCCCGTACTTCGCGATCGGCGGCGCCGTGCGCGACCAGGCCGGCCGAATCGGCCGTCGAGGCCCAGCGATTGGCGGCCCCGACCGCTCGCGCGCGGCCCGCGCGAACATCTGTGGAACCAGGATCGGCCATAGATTGGAAGACGTCGGCGCGAGGCTCCGGCCGGGCCCGGAGGCGGACCGCCGGCCCGCGT
Organism: Embleya sp. NPDC001921; assembly: GCF_053594475.1. Taxonomy (NCBI): domain Bacteria; kingdom Bacillati; phylum Actinomycetota; class Actinomycetes; order Kitasatosporales; family Streptomycetaceae; genus Embleya; species Embleya sp. NPDC001921. Next base: position 81,384 of record NZ_JBSFEO010000024.1, on the reverse strand, counting down.
CCGGCGACATCGATGCCCGGTTCCGACCGCCGAAGGATGCTCCGTGTCGATCCACCGCGACAAACGACGCCGCAGGATTCCGATAGCCATCGCCGCAGGGGCGGTACTCGCCCTGACCGCCGGCACGCTGTCCGCCGGGACCGCGCGGGCCGCCGACGACAACGTGTCCGTCGACCTGACCTCCATCCAACGACCGGTGCCGGCCGACACGTTCAGCGCGGACGTGACCGGCTACGGCTACCACTCGTACCTCACCAACGACCCGCAGGTCCGCGCGATGCTCGCCGGGCGCTACGGCTCGATGCGCATGGGTCTGAAATTCGCCGTCCCGGGGGACGTCACCTCGGCCATCGTCGCCAACGGGGACGGCGCCGACACGTCGGTGTCGGCGAACGCCTGGATCCGGTCCATCAAGGACGCGGGGTCCCAACCGGTGGTCATCGTGCCCGTGGACCCGGTCGAGGCGGCCGCGATCGTGCGCCACTTCAACACCGGCCCCGCGGCCGACCCGGTCAAGCGCTGGATCGTGGGCAACGAGCCCAACACCAAGCCGGAGACCAAGGATCCGACCGTGTACGCGGCCAGGTTCAACAGCGCCTACGACGCCATGAAGGCGGTCGACCCGAGCATCACCGTCGGCGGGCCGGCGATGTCCGACCCCAACTGGGACTATCTGCGCCCGTTCCTGACGGCGAGCGGGTCCCGGGTGGACTTCGTCGACTTCCACAAGTACGGCGCCGGTGAGCAGGCGGCCTGCGACTCCGCGCTGCTGGCCGCGACCCCGGGGTGGGGCGCGGACGTCGAGACGGTGCGGGCGATGCTGCGCGAGCTCGTCCCCGCCCGCGCGGACCGGATCGGCATCCAGATCGGCGAGACCAACTCGGACTGGGGCATCCACCCCGACCCGGCGGGTTGCGGCAACATCGGCACCGAGCCCGTGCAGTACCGCAACACCGCCATCTGGTGGTCGGCGAGCGTGTTCGGACACCTCGCCCGCACCGGCGCGCGCGGCTATGTCTACGGCGACAAGAACGGCGCGCTCGGGCTCCTGTACGACAAGGCGAACGCCGACCGCGAGCCGTCGTTGCGCAACGGCGCGGGTCTGAACGAGCGCATGCCCGTCTACCAGGGCGCGGGCTTCTTCACCGGCCAGGAGGGCACCGCGCTGGCCCACTTCGGGGCGAACCTGGTCCGCTCGTCGACCACCCTGCCGGGGGTGGAGGTGTTCGCGTCGTCGAACCCGAACGTGGTCGTCCTGGTCAACAAGTCCACCACTCCGCAGGAGGCCCGAATCGCCGTGACGGGCGGTGTGACCAAGGCGACCGGCCACCTCAAGGACGGTTCGACCACCAGTTACACCAAGCCGACGCCGCTGGCGCCCCGACAGCTCGTCGACGGCCGCCTGTCGATCACCCTGCCGGGCCCGTCGGTGACCCAACTCGTCCTGTCCTGACCGGCTTCACCGCGCCGTCCACGGCGCCGCCCTCCCAACCGGGGGCGGCGCCGTCGGCCGTCCGGCACGAGGTCGCGGCTCGCGACCGGCGTGCTTCGCGGCTCGACGCGGCTCACGGGCCGGCGCGGCTCGCGGTTCAACGGGGCTCGTCGCCCTCGATCACGATGCGGTGCATGACGCGCGGCCCTTGATAGTCGTAGGCCGCGTAGTGCTGCGTGCTGCGGTTGTCCCAGAGCGCGATGTCGCCCGACCGCCAGGCGAACCGGACCTGGTGCTCCGGCCGAGTCGCCTGGTCGAACAGGAACGGCAGCAGCAACTCGTTCTCCCTTTCCCCGAGTTCGAGGATCCGGGTGGTGAAGATGCGGTTGACGTGGAGACAGCGCCGGCCGGTGACCGGGTGGGTGCGCACGACCGGGTGTACGACCGGCGGAAGCGCGTCCTTGTCGCCGCCGCGATGCGACCGGGACTTGGCGAAGTCGTGTTCGGCCGTCAACCCGTCGAGCATCGCGCGCATCGGCGCGGACAGGGACAGGTACGCACTCTCCATGTCCGCCCACAGCGTGTCGCCCCCGCTCGGCGGCAGCGACACCGCGCGCAGCATCGTGCCCAGCGGAGGCCGGGCCAGGAAGGTGGCGTCGCTGTGCCAGATGTCGGCGTTGGAGATCTTGGGTCCCTCGCCGCCGGTGGCGAGCACCATCACCTCGGGCAGGTCGGGCGCGGCGGGTTCGCCGAACGGGAAGTGTTGCAAGGTGCCGAATCCGGCCGCGACATCGCGCTGCCGGTGGGCGGTGATCCGCTGGTCGCGGAAGAACAGCACCTGGTGCTCGTGGAGCGCGTCCGCCAGCGCGGCGTGGCACGACGCGTCGAGATCGCGGCGCAGGTCGAGGCCTCGCACCTCGGCGCCGATGGTGGGGGTGAGAGGGCGTATGTCGAGCACGGGCACACCTGCCATGATCGTGAGACACTCTGACTTAATCGGTTGAGACGCAATGTCTTACACTGCTCGCGTGGATGTCAAGACCGAGACCCGAGCACGCATCCTGGACGCGGCCGAGCGCCTGTTCGCCGAGCGCGGCGTCGCCGCCGTCTCGCTGCGCGAGATCGGCGCGGCGGCCGGCCAGCGCAACAACTCCGCGGTCCAGTACCACTTCGGCGGCCGCGACGCGCTGGTGCGGGCGCTGTACGAGGACCGCTTGGCACCGCTCAACGACCGCCGCCTCGAACTGCTCGCGAACCTGCCCGAGGACCGGCGCGACGACCTCGACGCCCTCGTGGACATCTACCTGCGACCCCTCGCCGAGCGCGTGCGCGCCGGCTCTCGGGACAGCCACTACGCGCGGTTCGTGCACCGCTTCACGCTCGAGGGCACCCCGCTCGCCCCGCCCCTGGACGCCGACGTCACCGGCGGCATCCGCGAGGTCGTCGCGCGCCTGACGGCCGGCCTGGCGGCGAGCGCCCCGGACGTGCCGGCCCCGCACCGCGCCGCCCGCCTGCGCCTGATGCAACTCCTGGTCACCGCCGCGCTCGCCGACGCCGAACGCGGCCTCGCGGAAACCGGCGAACTCCCGCTCCCACTCGACGAATCGCTGGAGGATCTCAAGTCCGCCGCGGTCGGCGTCCTGACCCGCGCCGGCGCTCCCGGCCGCTGAACCACGCCCGCCCGCGACCCGCGCGCCCACTCGGCCGCCGGCGTCCGGGCCGATCGGCGGCGGGTCACCCCGCGTCGGACGCGGGTCCCGCCAGGCCGTGCAGGAGCAGGGCGGTGAGAGTGTCGACGATCTCCGCGTCGCCGGCTCGCGGTCCGTCCTCGCCCGCGGTGACCACCGCGAACCCGAGCATCGAGACCATCGCGCCCATGGCCGCGGCAACCACCTCGGGATCACCCGGGAGCCGATGACCGCGCCCGCGGAGCCATTCCAGGTGCTCGCGCAGGATGCCGGTCTCCCGGGCCAAACCCGCCCACGCGCGACCCTCGCCGGGCGGCCCGGCGAAGCTCGTCTGCATCAGCGCCACCACCACCGGCAGATGCTCGCGGATCACCCGCCAGGTGACGGCCAGATGCTCACGCAACTGGTCGGGGTCGGTCAGGTCGTGATCGGCCGGGTGGTCCGCCACGCCGATCTCGGCGTCGGCCCGCGTGTTCAGGTCCCGCATCAGGGCCTGGAGCAGGGCGTTCTTGTCCGCGAAGTGGGCGTAGAAGGAGCCGGTGGCGCGTCCGGCCTCGCGCGTGATGTCGGTGATCTTCGTGTCGAGATAGCCGCGCTCGGCGAACAACCGCCGTGCCGCGTCCTTCAGCGCCGCCTCGGTCTCGGCCGCCTTCTCCTTGCGCACACCCATCGACCGGCGCTCCTTCCCGGGCTTGACGTCTGGCCTGCCCGTCATCATAGTGAACCCCAGTTCGGTGAATTGAGATTCACTGAATCCGAATTCAAGGAGTTGGCATGAACGTGATCGTGATCGGCGGCGGGGTGGCCGGGGCCGCGAGCGCGATAGCCCTGCGCCGGCTGGGACTGGACGTCACGGTGTACGAGGCGTACGCCGAACCGGCGGGCCGGGTGGGCTCGTTCCTGAGCCTGGCGTCCAACGGCCTGCGGGTGTTGCGCTCCCTCGGCGTGCTGGAGCGGGTGCAGCGGGCCGGCTTCGCCGTGCCGCGCCAGCGCATGTGGTCGAGTTCGGGCAAGCTGCTGGGCGACGTCCCGCGCGGTCGGCTCGGCGACGACGACCTGCACAGCGTGACCCTGATGCGCGGCGCGCTGGTCGAGGCACTGCGCGCGGAGGCGCTGGCGGCCGGAGCGACAGTCGTCACCGGCGAGCGCCTGGTCGACGCGGTCGCCGGCGAGAGCGGCGTACGGGCGGTCTTCGCCGGCGGCCGTACGGCGCACGCGTCGCTGCTCGTCGGCGCGGACGGCCTCCGGTCGACCACCCGCTCACTGCTCGACCCGCACGCGCCCATCCCCGAGTACGCCGGCCTCTACAGCATCTCGGGCATCGCGGACGGCATCACCCGCGGTGTCACCCCGGGCGCCATCCGGGGCATCGACCTCGAACCCGGCGCCTTCAACATGACGTTCGCCCGCAACGGCGCCTTCATCCACCTCACCGCCCCCGACGGCCGCGTCTGGTGGGCCGCCCAGGTCTCCTGCCCCGCGCCGCCGGACCTCGCGCTCGCCGACCGGGAGTGGCTGGACCGCCTGGCCGGGCTCTACCGGCACGAACGCGTCCCGACCGCGATCCTCGCCGCGACCGCCGAACTGCACCGCCCCACCCTGACGCACCGGCTCGACGCGATCCCGCTGCGCCACAACGACCGCATCGCACTGCTCGGCGACGCCGCACACCCCGTCGGCGCGGGCCAGGGCGCGTCGATGGCCCTGGAGGACGCTCTGGTCCTGGCCCAGTGCCTGGCCGCGCGGCCCTCGCCGGCCGCCGCGCTCTCGGCGTACGACGCCGCCCGCTCGCACCGCGTCGCCAAGATGGTCAAGTCGGCCTCCGCCAACCGCGACGCCAAGACCGCCGGCCCCCTCGCCCGCCGCGTCCGCGACCTGGTGATGCCGGTGGCGTTCCCCCTCTTCCACGGCCGAGCCACTTCCTGGCTCTACACCCACGACTGCGGCGCCCTCCCCCGACCCACCACCTGACCCGCGCCGTTCGGATCGCCCGCCGGAGCGCGTCCGCCGCCGCCGACGCCGGTGGGGAGCCGCCGGACGTGACGAACACGCCGTGCGCGACGGTCGCGTTCAGTGGATGGATGTCCGGAGTGCGGTCTCGATGTCGGGCAGGGTGTCGAGCAGGCGGCGGGTCATCTGCCAACGGCGGTGCCAGTAGCCGTCGAGGTCCCTCTGGTGCACGGGATCGGGTCGTTCGTAGTGCTCCCGGACGCCGTAGAACGATTGCATGGCCTGGAGCAGGGCCATCCGCGCGCACGCGACGACCTGGTCGGCGGGCAGGTCGGGGTTCTCCGAGCGGTAGGCGGCGACCAGGGTCAGCGCGGTGCCGGGCCAGTCGTCGGTGGTGGCCACGGTGAGCGGGTCGAACGCGATCCGGCCCAGTTCCCACGCCGGTGGGGCGATGCAGTCGTGCAGGTCGATGACGGCGGCGACCGTGTCGTCGAGGCCGACGAGCACGTTCGGACGGGTGAAGTCGTAGTGCACCGGCTGCGTCGACACCGGGGGCAGTCCCGCGGTCAACCCGGGAGCGTGCGCCGCCAGGTCCGCCCGGCGTACCGCGACCTGGTCGCGTCGCGCGGCGTCGGCCTGCGTGCGGGGCTCGCCGATACGGCGCAGCAGCGCGTCCGCGATGTCGAGCGCGCGTGCGGGGTCCCGCTCCCACCACAGTGGTCGGACCGCGACGAGTCGGCGGGCCACGGGGTGCCGGGCGAAGGCGCGATGCAGGCGCCCCAGCGTCAGACCGAGGTCCTCGGCGAGCCGCGGGGACCAGGGTCGCGTGGACGTCTTCGCGGCGACGAACTCCCAGACGGACAGGGCGGGTCCGGGCTCACGGGAGAGCGTGCGTCCGGCGCGGTCGGGGACGACGGCCGGAGTGGGTACGCCCTGTGTACGGGCGAATTGCGTGGATTCCAGGCGCACCGCGTGCCGATCGAGGTCGTCGCCGTCCCGGTAGACCTTGGCGAAGACCCGACCGCCGTCCGTCAGTCGGACCGAGAAGTTGTCGGTCTCCGCTCCGAACGGGACACGCTCCACGACAGCCACATCGAGGCCGTACGCCCGCACGAGCCGATCCGCCACGACATCCTCGAAACGGCCGGGTGTGCCATCGTGCGTCGTCACCGCCATATTGGATCACGCCCGGCATACCGCGGCCCGCGCCGCCCTCGGCAGCGGACGCCACCGACCCGACGACGCGGTTCACCATCGACGCTCGCCCTGCTCCACCCGTGCCCGCGGCGCCCGAGCCGCCTCCGGCGTGTCGGCTCCTGCCCGGCACCCGGCCGCCGCTCCGGGAAGAGCATTGCCCTTGCCGGGCTCTCGGCCGCGCCACCCTCACGTCACGAAGGCCCCTTCTCCCGAGACGCCGGTGCCGGCGTACGCGACCACCGACACCGCCACTCCACCCACCCGACATCGCACCGCTCCCGACGCCGTGACCTGGGTCCGACTACCGGTGCGGGGCCGCGACTTCCCCGGTGGACCAGAGGCTCCACCGGAATGACGGGCGTTGCCGCGAACTCCGGCGGCACGCGCACCGCCGCCCGATGTTCAGTCGGACAGGGCGGGTTGGGGAGCCGGGTGTGAGCGGTCCCGGTGCTCGGCGGGGGCGTGGTCCGCCACGGCGCGCTCGACGTCCTCGGCGACCAGGTCGAGGTTGAGGGCGAACGCGGCTGCCGCGCCCTGCCCCGCGGCGGTGATCGCCAGCGCCTTCGGGTCGCGGACGTTGCCGACCGCCCACACTCCGAACACACTGGTCCGGCCCGCGTCGTCCGTGCTCACCCAGCCGTTCTCGTCCCGCGCGCAGCCCAGTTCGGTGAGCAGCGTGTCGTGCGGCACCATCCGCGGGACCACGAAGACCGCGCCTCGGGGGAAGACCCGGCCGTCGACCGACTCGACGCCGCGCACCCGGTCCTCCCGCACCACCAGGCGCTTGATCGCCCCCTCGACGACGGTGACGCCGCGCGCGGCCAACCGTTCGCGCTCTTGCGCGACGAGGTCCAGGGTGTGCGCGAAGAGGACGACGTCGTGCGACCACTGCCGCAACAACAAGGCGTGCCGCACCGCCCCCGGGTGGGTACCCAGCACGCCGATGGGCGCGTCACGTACCTCGTACGCGTGGCAGTACGGGCAGAACAGCACGTCCCTGCCCCACCGTTCCCGTACGCCGGGGAGTTCGGGGAGCTCGTCCCGCAGCCCGGTGGCCACCACCACCCGGCGGGTCTTCAACACCGCGCCGCCGTCCAGCCCGACCACGAAACCGGGGTCGACGCGATCCACCCGGCCCTCGAACAGGTCCACCCCGTAACCGGCGACCTCGGCCCGACCCACCGCCAACAGCTCGGCCGGCGCCATCCCGTCCCGGGACAGGAATCCGTGCATGTGCGCCGCGGGAGCGTTGCGCGGCTCGCCCGCGCCGACCACCGCCACCCGGCGGCGGGACCGACCCAGCACGAGGGCCGCACTCAGCCCCGCCGCACCCGCACCCACGATCACCACGTCGTACACATCGTCGTCGCCGGTCAAGGTGGCGCGCACATCGTTCGTCGTATCGCTCAAGGCGATCACCTCCACCCCGAGCGTGCGTCCACGACCGGCAGAACAGCAAAGTTCGTTGCCAATTCAGCAACGGCCATCGTGCACAGGCCTGCGCTTCCGACCGGCCGCCGGTCACGCGTGGGCGCGCGCACGGGCACGGCCGCGAACCACCTCGACCCGTCACCGTCCGGTCGCCGGCTCGTTGGGCGGGTGTGATCACCGGGTGTGGGGAAGCGACCGGTGGGCCAGGGCGAGGATCGGGCCCCTGGACGCTCCGGAACGGGGCGCCGGCAGGCCCGGTCCGACCCGGAACCACGCGCTCGACATGCCGGTGACGTGTCCTACGCGACGCCGACCGCGGCCAGGGCGTACTCCACGGCCCGCGCGAGTTCGTCCGCGTCCACCGGCCGCAGCACCGCCTCGTCCGGGTCCTCGACCGCCTCGGCACGCTGGTCCAGGACGTCCAGGGCGACGTGTTCGGCGAACTCCGTCACCGCCGACCGCGCGTCCCGGTCCGGATCGGTGTCACCGGCGGGCGTCTCGAACACCAGGCCGACCCACAACTCCGGGTCCCGCGTGACCAGGGCCTCCCCCAGATGCACGCCGCACCCGGGCGGACTGTCGTCGACCTCGGCGATCCCGGGCACCCGGCCGAGCATCGGCACGCCGCGCTCGTCGGTGGGTCCACCGCACGCGTGCGACGAGCATGTGCCCAACGGACACCGTCCGCCCCGGTCCTCCTGGTCCTCGATGTGGATGTCGGGAGTCATCACCGCTCCTGTCCGGGCCTGTCACGCCGACGCTTCGTCCGGATCGTGGGCGCGTTCGTCCTCGCGCCCACGACCCGGCTCGCCGTCGACTCCACCACGCCCCGGCCGCCGGCGCGCCCGGAGCGCGCCGAACGGGCGGCGACATTGCCACTAATGCCGCATTCCCCCAGGCCGAGACGACCGCCGCGCGGGCGTCGCCGGCGCGCACCACTCCTATGCGGTCGCGGAGTTCGTTCGGACGACGGATGCCCCGAGGCAGGCGGGCGGGATCGGCCGGGGGCGCGCGTGCGGCGGGATCAACGAGCCTCGGGCAGGACCGGGACGAGGTTGTCCCAGCGGGAGATCTCGCATCCGTCGGCACGGTTGAAGGTGGCGTCGATCGAACGGCCCGCCCAGGTGCCGGTGACGCGCGCGGTGGCGGGTCCGCCGTGGATCATCGTGCAGTGCGCGCCGGCCGGGACCGGCGCGAACGGGTCGCGGCCGCCGGTGGTCGTGGCGTCCAGTCGATCGCAGGCCGCCCGCGGCTCGGGATGGCTGCCGCCCGCGGGGTGACACGCCAGGGTGTACGTGATCACCCCTTCGGGGTTGTCGGCCACCGTCACGGTGAGGTGGTCCACCGTGCGCGCGACGGCGGAGGGAATCGGGCATTGCACGGCGACGACCACGACTGCGGCGACGACGAGGCGACGGATCAACACGGGCTGCTCCCGGGATGGGGCGCGCGGCATCGCGCGCGGGTCGAAAGGGTGAGGAAAACGACGAACGGATGGGTTGGATCCGACGGGCCCGCCTCGACCGACGCGGCCCAGGCGCGCGGCTCCGGAGTCGCTCCGGATCCACCCATGTCCTCAACGTAGTCGATCGCACACGTCGAGTAATCGGATTTCACGGTTCCCACGCAACCGGAAGCACACCACCGCGTCCGGGCCCGGCCGAAAGTCGCCGCCGCACCCGCCCGACCCCTCCCGAAACCGGGCCGAACGGCGACGCGAACGACCCGACGCACACCGCCACCGACCGCCCGTAGTATCGGAGTTCGATATCGGATGCGTCACCTGGCGGGTGACCCGGGAAGGGGTGGTCGACGGGTGCGGGAGTTCCAACGAGGTGCGGTGCGGCTGCACATCCTCCACCACGCGGCCGAGGACGAGATCCACGGTGCGTGGATGGCCGAGGAACTGGCCGGTCACGGCTACCGGATCAGCCCGGGCACGCTCTACCCGACGCTGCACCGCATGGAGGCGGACGGACTGCTGACCTCGGAGCAGCGGGTGGTCGAGGGCCGCACTCGCCGCGTGTATCGGGCGACCGACGCGGGCCGGGCCGCGCTGGCCGAGGACCGGCGGGCACTGGCGGAACTGGCCCGCGAGGTGCTGCCCGAAGCGGACCGGTCCCGCCTGTAGCCGGCGGGCCGTTCGCCCTTGGCGACCCGACGACCCGTCAGACGCGGGCGAACCTCCTGCGCAGGCCATAGCCGGCCGCGCCCGCCGCGAGCACCGCGGCCCCCCACACCACCGAGGCCACGGGCAGCGCGAAGGCCAGCACCAGGCAACCGGCCGTGCCGAGGATCGGCACGATCCGCGGCGGGCGGCCCTCGGCCGAAGTGAGCGTCCAGGCACTGGCGTTGGCGATGGCGTAGTAGGCCAGCACGCCGAACGAGGAGAACCCGATCGCGCCGCGCACGTCCGTCGTGCCGGCCAGTACGGCCACCACCGCGCCGACCGCGAGCTCGGCGCGGTGCGGCACCTTGAAGCGCGGATGCACGGCGGCCAGGACGTGCGGCAGATGCCGGTCGCGGGCCATCGCCAGCGTGGTCCGGGAGACGCCCAGGATCAGCGCCAGCAACGAACCGAGCGCCGCGACGACCGCCCCGACGCGTACCAACGGGGCGAGTTCGGGGACGCCGGCCGCGCGTACGGCCTCGGCGAGCGGGTCGGCGGTGTGCGCGAGGCGGTCGGGTCCCAGCACCGCGAGCACGGCCGCGGCGACCGCTGCGTACACCACCAGGGTGATGCCCAGCGCGGTCGGGATCGCTCGGGGGATGGTCCGCTTCGGGTCGCGGACCTCCTCGCCGAGGGTGGCGATGCGCGCGTAGCCGGCGAACGCGAAGAACAGCAGACCGGCCGCCTGGAGCACCCCGCCGAACGTGGCGTCCGCGCCGATCCGCAGGTGCGCGTCGTCCGCGGTGTCGCCGGCGAGGCAGGCGGTGACCACGGCGGCGAGCACCGCGAGTACGACCGCGACGATCCCCCGGGTCAGCCACGCGGCCTTTTGTACCCCGACATAGTTGACCGCGGTCAGCGCCACCACCGCGGCCACGGCGACCGCGTGCGCCTGGCCCGGCCACGCGTAGGAGCCGACGGTCAGCGCCATGGCCGCGCACGAGGCGGTCTTGCCGACCACGAAGCCCCAGCCGGCCAGGTAGCCCCAGAAGTCGCCGAGGCGCTCGCGTCCGTACACGTACGTGCCGCCGGACTGCGGGTAGCGGGCCGCCAGCCGGGCCGAGGAGGTGGCGTTGCAGTAGGCCACCACCGCGGCCAGCGCGAGGGCCGGCAGCAGACCCGACCCCGCCGCGCCCGCGGCCGGCGCGAGCGCCGCGAAGATGCCGGCGCCGATCATCGACCCGAGCCCGATCACCACGGCGTCGAAAACGCCCAGATGGCGCTTCAGCTCCCCCGCCTCGGCAGACGCCGCCGACATCCCCATCGCTCGCTCCCCCACCGCGGTTCACATCCATTACGGACCCCGATATCGGATCACGATATAGGACCGCGCCGTCGGGCCACCGAGAAAGCCCGAACAGCGGTGCGAACCTCGAAACGCGGCCGGCGGCGCGGCCACGAGCCCCCGGATCCGGGCGACTCGCGGCACACGCTGCCGTGCGAACCGTGCGGTGCGATGCGCCGTGGCGCATCGGGTTGCGTCGCGGTGCACTTCACCGCACCGCGTCGCACCCACCACGTCGCACCCACCGCGCCGCGATCAGCCCTGAGGCGGCAGATCGTAGACGTGGTCCGGAGTGATGATGGACGTGATCGCCTTGGCGAAGAGCGTGCTCGGCTCGGAACCGTCGTGCAGGATGTCGGTGTTGAGCAGGATCACCATGGTGGCGTCCTGCTCCGGCAGGTACATCGTCACGCTCTCGTAGCCCGGCAGCGAGCCGTTGTGCCCGACCCAGCCGTGGGTCCGGAACAGGCCCAGGCCGTACCCGGCGTCGTCGAAGTTCGGTACCGGAATGAACTTCTCCCGCTCCGCCTGGGTGGCCGGGGAGAGCAGCGTGCCGGTGGCCACCACCTTGGCCCAGCGGCGCAGGTCATGCAGGTCGGAGATCATCGCGCCCGCCGCCCAGCCCCAACTCGGGTTCCAGTCGGTCGCGTCGACGACCTCGCCGGACAGCGTCTGGTCGGTGTACCCGTGCGCGTGCGGCGACGGGAACTCGGCGCCCTCCGGGAACAGGGTGTGGCGCAGCTTCGCCGGGCCGGTGACGCGTCGGTGGATGAAGTCGGCGAGCGGCATCCCGCCGAGCTTCTCCACGACGAGACCGAGCAGGACGGTGTTGGTGTTGGAGTACTGGAACTGCGTGCCCGGGGCGAAGACGTTCGGGTGGCGGAAGGCGTACGCCAGCAGTTCCTGCGGGGTGAACGGGCGGGTCGGGTCACTCAGCAGGGTGGTCACGAACTCCTCGTCGAAGGTGTACGAGAACAGGCCGCTGCGCATCTCCGCCATCTGCCGGATGGTGATGTGTTCGCCGTCGGGGACGCCGTCGATGTAGTCGGAGATCGGGTCGTCCAGCCCGACCAGTCCGTCGTCGACCAGTTCCAGCAGGGCGGTGATGGTGAAGGTCTTGGTCTCGCTGCCGATCCGCATGTTGAGGTCGGGCGTCATCGGCGCGCCGGTCGCCTTGTCGGCCACGCCGGTGGACCGGACGTAATTGCCACGTCCGGGCAGCCACAACCCGACGGTCACGCCGGGCACGCCGGCCTCCTGGCGGGTGCGCTCGATCGCCTCGTCGAGGCGGGCCACGAGTGCCGGGTCGAGATCGTGGTGCGGCGGGCGGTCGTCGTTGTGCGGGTCCGCGGCGACCACGGCGGCCGTCGGCGGCGAGGCCTGGGCCGCGGGCGCGGTCAGGGCGAGCGGGACCAGCGCGGTGAGGGCGCACAGTGCGGTGACGAGTCGGCGGGCGGGGGCACGACGCATGGCGGGATGTCTCTTCCGGGAGTACGGGGACCTTGTCCGGCCAGGATCACCATCCGCTCCGGTCCCGGCCCCCGCGCCCACGAACACGCCCCGGCGATTCCACCCGTACGGCCGCACCGGCCCCCGCCGGCGGCGGCGCGGACGTCACGCGGTCCACCGGACGAGGCGTCACGCGCGACCGGGAACGCGCGTCACGCGTCGCCGGAACGGGCGTCTCGCCCCACCGGAGGACACTCCGCCCGGTCCGCCGGAAGCCGCCTCACCCGGTCCGCCGCAGGAGCAGGTCGGTCACCAAGGCGAGCGGGGGCCAGTTCAGCCGACCGTGGCGGGCGATTGCGAAGACGCGCTGTTCCACCTCGGGGCCGGCGAGCGGGACCAGCCGCACACCCGGCAACGGCACGGTGTCCATAGGGAGCAGACCCACCCCGAGACCGGCGACGATCATGCCCTGCACCAGGTCGAGGCTGTCGGCCTGGTGCGTGATGTGCGGGGTGAACCCAGCCGTCGAAGCCAGCGTGCGGATGACGGTCTCGTCCGCGGTGTTGCGGGAGTTGACGATCCAGGAGTGGGTGTGGAAGCGGGCGAACACCTCCGCTGCCCTCCCCTCGCCGGTGTCGCCGTGCGCCGGGACGCCCAGCCCCCATCGCGCGGTCCACAGCGCGGTGGCCCGCACGCTCGGATCCTCGGCCGCCGGCGCCAGGTTGTAGTCGTAGGTCAGCGCCAGGTCCGTGCCGTCCTCCGCCAGCAGTTCCAGTGCCTCGGCGGGTTCGTGCTCGCGGATCAGGACCCGGACCCGCGGGTGGGCGACGGCGAGGTCGGTGACCACGGGCAGTAGGCGGGTCCGGATGGCGGTGGCGAACCCGGCGACGCGCACGGTGCCGTTGGGCTCCGCGCCGGGCGAGAGGTCGTGCCGCGCCGCCTCGACCGCGGCGAGGATGGTCACGGCGTGTTCGGCCAGTCGACGCCCCGCCGGAGTGAGCCGGACCCGGCGCCCCTGCGGTTCGATCAGGGCGGCGCCCATGTCACGGGCCAGCGCGGCGATCTGCTGCGAGACCGTCGAGGTGGTGGTTTCCAGCATGTCCGCGACCGCGCGCATGGATCCGAGCCGGGCCAGTTCCACCAGTATCTGCAGCCGTCGGGTCTCCACCCCTTCATTGTCCACGATTCACGAACGATATGTTTCGAATCGGCACGTGGACACGAACGATGTCGAGGTCATCTACTTGATCCCATGAGCACGCCGCAATCACGCACCCGACTCGCGATCGCCCGGCCGCGCCTGCCCGACCCGGCGACCGGAGCCCTGATGGCCGTGGTCTCCATGTCCACCGTGCAACTGGGGCTGGCGCTCTCGGTACCGCTGATCGACCGGCTCGGCGCGCTGGGAACGGCCGGCCTGCGCCTGGCGTGGGCCGGCGTGCTGCTGCTGGTCCTCGTCCGCCCGCGCCGTCGCGACTTCACCGGTCGGGACCTGTGGGCGTGCGTCGTGCTCGGCGCGGTGAGCGGCGGCATGATGCTCTTCTTCATGCTCGCCGTGGCCCGCCTGCCGCTCGGCACCGCGAGTGCGTTGGAGTTCCTCGGGCCGCTGGCCGTCTCCCTGTACGGATCGGGAGGCGGACGCAGGCGCTGGACGGCCATGGCCGGCGCGGGCGTGCTCCTGCTGACCGAACCCTGGCACGCGGGCACCGACCTCGTCGGTGTGGGCTTCGCGTTGGCCGCCGCGGCCTGTTGGGCGGCGTACATCCTGCTGACCCAACACATCGGCGATCGGGTCACCGGGCTGAACGGGCTGGCCGTCTCGATGTCCGTGGCCGGCCTTCTCGCCGTCCTCGTCGCCGCTCCCACCGGGTTCGGCGGCTTGACCTGGCCCCTGCTCGCGGCCATGCTGGGGCTGGCCGCGATGAGCGCCGTACTGCCGTTCACCCTCGAATTCCTCGCATTGCGCCGACTCACCGCGTCCGCCTTCGGCACGCTGATGAGCCTGGAGCCGGCCATCGCGCTCCTGATGGGCCTGCTGGTGCTCGACCAGATACCCGGTCCGGTGCCCGCGGCGGGCGTCGTCTTCGTGGTGATCGCCGGCATCGGCGCCACCCGCACGGGCGCCCGTACCGGCCCCGAACCCCAGGCCCCGCAGCCCGACCCGCCACATCCGTGCCCCGTCGCCCGGGAGGCGTGCTGAGCGGGCCGAACCACCGGCCGGCGGGCGCACGTTCGGCGATCCGCGCGCGCCGAGCCGGATCCGGAAGCTAGCGGGTCTCGGCGCCCGTCCCCGCCCGCCACTGCGCCGACTTCCCCGACTCCGTCGATTCGGTCGACTCGGTCGATTCGGCGGGTCGACGATCGTGCCCCAACAGCCGCGCCGCGCAGTACACCATGGCCGCGAAGGCCGCGTCGGACAGCAGCATCAGGCCGATCGCGTACGAGCCGGTCCCGCTGTAGACCGAGCCCATGATCAGGGGTGGCACGAAGCCGCCGAGACCGCCCGCCGCACCGACCAGACCGGTGACCGTGCCGACCTTGTCCTTCGGGGTCAGGTTGGCGACCAGCGCGAACACCGCGCCGCTGCCCGCGCCGAGCATGCCGGCCATCACCAGGAAGGCGATCGTGGCCTGCGGCATCAGGCCCGGGGTGAAGGCCTGCCACACGGCCGCGACGCCGAGCACCGCGTACGAACCGATCAGCACCTTCGCCGGCCCGATCCGGTCGGACAGCGCGCCGCCGATCGGCCGACACAACACCGCGACCACGGTGAAGCCCGCCGCGCGGGTGGACGCCGAGTCCTGGCTCAGCGCGTACACCTCGCGCAGGTACGTCGGCAGGTACACGCCGAACGCGACGAACCCGCCGAAGGACACCGCGTACAGCAGCGCCATCGGCAGCGTCGAGGGCTGCTCGAGCGCGGCGGTGAAGCGCGGACCGAACAGTTGATCGGGCACGGTGCGCCCGGGGGCGTCCCGCACCACCAGGGCGGCGATCAGGCCGTACCCGGCCAGGACGCACGCGACCAGGTAGAACTGGAAGTTCGGGTCGTCCACCCAGCGCAGCAGCCTGGGCGTGAAGAACGCGGCGATCGCGGTGCCGCCGGTGCCGATGCCGAAGACACCGATCGCGGTGCCGCGCTTGTCCGGCGGAAACCACGCGTTGACGTAGGGCACGCCGACCGCGAAGAAGCTGCCGCCGACGCCGAGCACGAACCCGACCACCAGCAGCATCGCGAACGAGTCGAACACGCTCAGCGCCAGCACCGGCAGCACGGTCAGGAAGCTGATCGCGGGCACCATCATCCGCGCGCCGTAGCGGTCGGTCAGCGCGCCGGCCGGGATCCGTCCGAGCGCGCCGACCAGGACCGGCACCGCGACCAGGAACGACTGTTGGAACGAACTCAGCCCGAGGTCCTCCTTGTAGGTGGGTCCGAGCGGGCTGATCAGGCCCCAGGCCCAGAAGTTGATCAGGATGCCGAAGGTGGCGACCGCGAGGTTGACCCAGGCGGCGCGGGGCACCCGGGCACCCGTCGCCCGAGCCGCGGGCCGAGTCTGCTCCACGTGTGATGGTCCCTTCGCGTGTTCTGCGCCCAGGTGGCCGGACACGGTGAGCTATGCACCCGAATCCCATGACTGAACCGTTATATATAGGACATTGACTCGCATTCAGGACGTGGAGCAGTCGCCTCGAAGGGTCGTCATGGACAACGGTTCGCCCCCGCCCGCAAACCGATCGCCCGCAGACCCGCCATCCTGGGACGCCCCGCCCGCACACCCGCCGCCGATCGGCCCACCGCCCTTCGACCCGCCCCCGACACCCGGCCTGGACGGTCCCGCGAGCGACCTGCTCCTGCGCACCGGCCGGTTCTTCCGGCGCAACGCGGTGGTCTCGCCGGACCTGCGCACCCAATACCTTCAAGGCGGCAGACAGGGCGACGTCTTCTACCGCGAGCGATGGAGCCACGACAAGGTCGTCAACTCCACCCACGGCGTCAACTGCACCGGCTCGTGCCGCTGGAAGGTGTACGTCAAGGACGGCGTGATCACCTGGGAGACCCAGGCCACCGACTATCCCTCGGTCGGTCCCGACCGCCCCGAGTACGAACCGCGCGGCTGCCCGCGCGGTGCCGCGTTCTCCTGGTACACCTACTCCCCCACCCGGGTGCGCTTCCCCTACGTGCGCGGAGTGCTCCTCCGGATGTACCGCGAGGCCGAACAGCGCCTGGGCGACCCGGTCCTGGCCTGGGCCGACGTGGTCGGCGACCCCGAACGCCGCCGGCGCTACCAACGCGCCCGGGGCCGGGGCGGTCTGGTCCGGGCGACCTGGGACGAGGCGGTCGAGATGGTCGCCGCCGCGCACGTGCACACCATCAAGACCCACGGCCCCGACCGGGTCGCCGGGTTCTCGCCGATCCCGGCGATGTCGATGGTCTCGCACGCGGCCGGCGCGCGCTTCATGAGCCTGATCGGCGCGCCGATGTTGTCCTTCTACGACTGGTACGCCGACCTCCCGGTGGCCTCGCCGCAGGTGTTCGGCGACCAGACCGACGTGCCCGAGTCGGGCGACTGGTGGGACGCGGCATACCTGTTCATGTGGGGCTCCAACGTGCCCGTCACCCGTACGCCCGACGCGCACTGGATGGCCGAGGCGCGCTATCGCGGGCAGAAGGTGGTGGTGGTCGCGCCGGACTACGCGGACAACGCGAAGTTCGCCGACGAATGGCTGCACCCGCACCCGGGCACCGACGCCGCACTGGCGATGGCGATGGGCCACGTGATCCTCAAGGAGTGCTTCGTCGACCGGACCGTCGAGTTCTTCGACGGCTACGTCAAGCAGTTCACCGACCTGCCGTTCCTGGTCACCCTGACCGAACGCGCCGACGAGCCCGGCGCGTACACCCCCGCCAAGTTCCTGCGCGCCGCCGATCTCGCCGACCCGATCGCGGCGGGCGCGCACCCGGGCGGGCGGGCCGGCCCGGCGGACGAGGGCGCGGACTGGAAGACCGTGCTCCTGGACGAGCGCACCGGCGAACCGGTCGTCCCCGGCGGCTCGATCGGCTTCCGCTGGACCGAGTCCGGCAAGGGCCGCTGGAACCTCGACCTGGCCGGCGTCCGCCCGCGACTGACCCTGCACCGGGATCCGGGCGCACACGGCGTCGAGGTGCTGCTGCCCCGCTTCGACACCGAGGGCGGCGCCCACGGCCAAGGGCGCGGCGAGGTGCTGCGCCGGGGTGTACCGGCCCGTCGACTCACCCCCGACGGTCCCCTGGTCACCACCGTGTTCGACCTGCTCCTCGCCCAGTACGGAGTGCCTCGCGAGGGCCTGCCGGGCACCTGGCCCACCGGCTACGAGGACGCGACCCAACCGGGCACACCCGCGTGGCAGGAAACGCTCACCTCGGTGCCGGCCGCGCGCACGGTCAAGATCGCCCGCGAGTTCGCCGACACCGCCGAGCGGTCCAAGGGCCGCTGCATGATCCTGATGGGCGCCGGCACCAACCACTGGTTCCATTCCGAGACGATCTACCGCACCTTCCTGGCCCTGCTGCAACTCACCGGCTGCCAGGGCCGCAACGGCGGCGGCTGGGCGCACTACGTGGGTCAGGAGAAGTGCCGGCCGGCCACCGGGTGGGCCACCCTCGCGAGCGCCAACGACTGGTCCCGGCCGCCGCGGCAGATGATCGGCACCGCGTTCTGGTACCTCAACACCGACCAGTGGCGCTACGACGGCTTCACCGCCGACGTGCTGGCCTCGCCGCTGGGTGCGGGCGACCTGACCGGGATGACCGGCGCGGACTGCCTGGCGACGTCGGCCCGGCTGGGCTGGATGCCCTCGTACCCCACCTTCGACCGCAACCCGCTGGACCTGGTCGACGAGGCCGACCGGGCCGGCGCCGACCCCGTCGAGCACACGGTCGAGGCCCTGCGCGGCGGGAGACTCGGCTTCGCGTGCGAGGACCCGGACGCGCCGCGGAACTGGCCGCGAGTGCTCACCGTGTGGCGCTCCAACCTGCTCGGCTCCTCCGCCAAGGGCGCCGAGTACTTCACCAAACACCTGCTGGGCACCGACAGTTCGCTGCGCGCCGAGCAGGCGCCGGCGAACGCCCGGCCGCGGAGCGTACGTTGGCGCGAACAGGCCCCGGAGGGCAAGCTCGACCTGCTGCTGTCACTGGACTTCCGAATGACGTCCACGACGCTGATGTCGGACGTGGTGCTGCCGGCGGCGACCTGGTACGAGAAGCACGACCTGTCCTCGACCGACATGCACCCCTTCGTGCACGCGTTCACCCCCGCGATCGACCCGCCGTGGCAGGCCCGCACCGACTTCGACACGTTCCACGCGATCGCCGCGCGCTTCAGCGAACTGGCGCGCGAACACCTGGGCACCCGCCGCGACCTGGTGGCCACCGCGCTCCAGCACGACACCCCCGGCGAGATCGCCCAACCCGGCGGGATCGCGCTGGACTGGCGTGCCGGTCGGTGCCCGCCGGTACCGGGCCGGACCATGCCGAACCTGACCGTGGTCGAACGCGACTACACCGCGGTGGCCGCCAAGATGGCGACCCTGGGACCGCTCGCCGAGACGCTGGGCCTGCCGGTCAAGGGCATCACCTTCGACGTGCGGGCCGAGGTCGAGGACCTGCGCCGGCTCAACGGCACCGCGCGCGGCGGGGTCGCCGACGGCCGCCCGCTCGTCGACACCGCCGTACGGGCCTGCGACGCGATCCTGACCCTGTCCGGAACGACCAACGGCAGGTTGGCCGTTCAAGGATTCCGCACCCTGGAGGCGCGCACCGGACAACCGATGGCGCACCTGGCCGCCGAACACGAGGGCAAGCGCATCGGCTACGCGGACACCCAGGCCCGGCCCGAGCCGGTGATCACCTCGCCGGAGTGGTCCGGCAGCGAGGCAGGCGGCCGTCGCTACACCGCGTTCACCCTCAACACCGAACACCTCAAACCCTGGCACACCCTCACCGGCCGCCAGCACTTCTTCCTCGACCACGACTGGATGCACGAACTCGGCGAGGCGCTGCCGGTCTACCGGCCGCCGCTGGACATGCACCGCCTGTTCGGCGAACCCCGCCTGGGCCCGGACGGCAACCACGAGGTGACGGTCCGCTACCTGACCCCGCACAACAAGTGGTCGATCCACTCCGAATACCAGGACAACCTGTTCATGCTCTCGCTCTCGCGCGGCGGACAGGGCATCTGGCTGAGCACCGCCGACGCGCGGGCGATCGGGGTCCGCGACAACGACTGGATCGAGGCGGTCAACCGCAACGGCGTGGTCACCGCCCGCGCGGTGGTCTCGCACCGGATGCCCACCGGCACCGTCTACATGCACCACGCCCAGGACCGCACCGTGGGTGTGCCCAAGGCGCAGAGCACCGGCAAACGCGGCGGCATCCACAACACCCTCACCCGGGTCCTGCTCAAACCCACCCATCTGATCGGCGGATACGCGCAACTGAGCTGGGCGTTCAACTACCTGGGTCCGACCGGCAACCAACGCGACGAGGTCACCGTGATCCGCCGCCGCTCGCAGGACGTGGAGTACTGAGATGCGCGTGATGGCCCAGATCGCCATGGTGATGAATCTCGACAAGTGCATCGGCTGCCATACCTGTTCCGTCACCTGCAAACAGACCTGGACCAACCGCGGCGGCGTCGAATACGCGTGGTTCAACAACGTCGAGACCCGCCCCGGCCAGGGCTACCCGCGCCGCTACGAGGACCAACGGCAGTGGCAGGGAGGTTGGCGGCGCAACAGGCGCGGAAGGCTGGGACTGGCTTCCGGCGGACGGCTGCACCGACTCTCGCGGATCTTCTCCAACCCGAGAATGCCGACCATCGCGGACTACTACGAGCCCTGGACCTACGACTACCGCAACCTCACCGACGCCCCGCTCGGCGACGACATCCCGGTCGCCCGTCCGCGCTCGCTGCTCAGCGGCGAGCCGATGGAGATCACCTGGAGTTCCAACTGGGACGACAACCTCGGTGGCACGGCCGAACTCGGGCACCTGGACCCGATGGTGGCCAAGACCCGGGAGAAGGTCGCCGACAAGGTCCGCTTCGAGTTCGAACAGACCTTCATGTTCTATCTGCCCAGGATCTGCGAACACTGCCTCAACCCCTCGTGCGTGTCCGCCTGCCCGTCCGGCGCGATGTACAAGCGCGCCGAGGACGGCATCGTCCTGGTCGATCAGGACGACTGCCGCGGCTGGCGCATGTGCGTCACCGCCTGCCCGTACAAGAAGGTCTACTTCAACCACAAGACCGGCAAGGCCGAGAAGTGCACGATGTGTTACCCCCGGATCGAGGTGGGGCTGCCGACCGTGTGCTCGGAGACCTGCGTGGGCCGCCTGCGCTACCTCGGTGTCGTCCTCTACGACGCGGACGCGGTACTGGCGGCCGCCTCCGTCGAGGACGACAAGGACCTGTACCGAGCCCAACTGGGCGTGTTCCTCGACCCCGCGGACCCCGCCGTGCGGCGCGCGGCCGAGGAGGCCGGCATCACCCGCGCCTGGATCGAGGCGGCCCGCCGCTCACCGGTACACGCGCTGATCGCCGAGTACCGGGTCGCCCTGCCCCTGCACCCGGAGTTCCGGACCATGCCGATGGTCTGGTACATCCCGCCCCTGTCACCGGTGGTCGACGCGCTGACCTCGACCGGCTTCGACGGCGAGGAGGCCGGCAACCTCTTCGGCGCGATCGACTCCCTGCGCGTCCCGCTCGAGTACCTCGCCGAGTTGTTCACCGCCGGCGACACCGCGCCGGTACGCGCCGCGCTGGAACGGCTCGCGGCCATGCGCTCCTATATGCGGGCGATCAACCTCGACGAGGAACCGGACGAGGCCGTGGCCGCACGGGCCGGCCTCACCGGGCGGAAAGTCCGGGACCTGTACCGCCTGTTGGCGATCGCCAAGTACGACGAGCGCTACGTGATCCCCACCGCGGCGATCGGCGAGGCCCGCCGCCTGGAGGAATCCGCACTGCCCGACGGATGCAGCCTGGACTTCGACGGCGGGCCGGGCATGGGCGGCTCCGGGCCCTTCGGCGAGGCGTCCGGGAGACCGGTACCGGTGAGCGTGGAGAACTTCCACGCCCTGCGCGACCGCGGCACCGCCGACCGGCCCGCGGACACCTCGGGCCCCGGCGCCCGAGTGAACCTGCTCAACTGGGACGGCAACGGTCGACCGGCCGGGCTGTTCCCCGAACGCGAAGAGGGGAACACGCACCGATGAGATCGCTCACCAAGCGGTTCCGGGCCAAGGCGGCCCGGTTCGACGACCGGTACTCGACGGCGGTGATCCGCCAGGCCGCCGCGCTGTGCCTGCACTACCCGGACGAGATCTTCCACTCCCGGGTGCCGCTGGTGCGCGGCGCGCTGGCACAGATCGGTCCGAGGCCGGCCGGCACACTGCTGACGGACTTCCTCGACGAGGTGTGCGCGTGGCCGGCGGCCGAGCTCGCCGCGCACTACGTGACCGTCTTCGATCTGCGCAACCGGCGCAGCCTGTACCTGAGTTGGTGGCGCGAGGGGGACACCCGACGGCGCGGCGAGGCACTGGTGACCTTCAAGCGCATCTATCGCGAGCACGGCCTGGAGTTCACCGGCGAGGAACTGCCGGACTTCCTGCCCGCGGTGTTGGAGTTCGCCGCCACCGGCGGTCCGGGACCGGCCGCGGCCGGGGAGGCGCTGCTGGGCGAACACCGCCCCGGCATCGAGTTGTTGCGCTTCGCGTTGCTCGACGCGGGGACGCCGTACGCGGGTGTCCTGGAGGCGGTGTGCGCGACGCTGCCCGGTGCCTCCCCCGCGGACCGCGCCCAGGCCCGCGCGCTCGCGCACACCGGGCCGCCGCGCGAGGACGTCGGCCTGGACGGCTATCGAGCGGGCGGAGTCGAGCGATGAACACCATGGTGTGGGCGGTGCTGCCGTATCTCGCCCTGGTCGTCCTCGTCGGCGGGACCGTCTGGCGCCACCGCTACGACAAGTTCGGCTGGACCACCCGCTCGTCCCAGTTGTACGAGTCGCGACTGCTGCGGATCGGCAGTCCGCTGTTCCACTACGGGCTGCTGTTCGTGATCGCCGGTCACGTCGTGGGCCTGTTGATCCCGCAGTCCTGGACGGACGCGGCAGGCATCGGCGAACACAGCTACCACGTCGCGGCCACCGCCCTGGGGCTGGTCGCGGCGCTGATGACGATCACCGGCATCGTGCTGCTGATCCGGCGCCGGCGCACCGTCGGCCCGGTGTTCTCGGCCACCACCCGCAACGACAAACTGATGTACGTCTTCCTCGCCGGCACCATCCTCGCGGGCACCGCCGCGACGTTGTGGAACACGGTGGGCCCGCACGAGCACAACTACCGCGAGACCATCGCCCCGTGGTTCCGCAGCCTGTCCTACCTGCGACCGAACACGGAGCTGATGGCCGAGGCGCCGACCACCTACCAGGTACACGTCGTGCTCGCGATGCTGCTGTTCGCGCTGTTCCCGTTCACCCGCCTCGTGCACGCCTTCAGCGCGCCGCTGGGCTACCTCTTCCGCCCGTACGTCGTCTACCGCAGCCGCGACTCCCGCTCGCCGGGCGCGACGCAACCCCGACACGGCTGGGAGCGGGTCGACCGGTAGCGGTGGGCCCGGACTTCGCGGGGCCGTGGCGTCGGGCCCGGCCCAGGCGGCGGCCGGTCGGTCGGCTGTTCATCGACTGCTCCACGACCCGGAACAAGTGTGTGGACGCCGGCCGGCAGTACCAGCGTGAGGGCTTCTCGACCTGGAAGCGTCCGTACGACATCCTCCCGGGCTACGTCGCGCTCTACGTCACATAGGCGGCCGCCCGGCGTGTGCCGAGCGCGCGCGGTCCCCGCGTGCTCGGCGCCGCCGACGCGGATCGACGCAGGCCCAGACGTCGTGACCCGTACACCAACCGATCCTGGGGCTGCATCACTTGGCACCATCGGGCGCATGCGACAGGCTGCCCGAGGGACGACGGACGACATCGATCGGCGTCTCGGGCAACACACCCACACGCGTGGTCGGGCGGGCTGCGGGCGACTCGGGGGCCTGGCCGGAGGTGGTACTTCGGCAGGGAGCGCCGAGCCCCGTCCGTAATCCACGCGGTGGCCACATCGGGCATCCCGGGGAGTGGCGATCGGCGGCCTGGACAGCACGCCGCGAACCCCCACCCGGGATCCCGATCACCGATTCCGCGCGGGGCGGGACATCGACCGTCCTCCCCGTGCGTGGTCGTCGCACCCCCTCCCGACGCCACCCGCGAGCCTCCCGACCCGGCGCCGCCCGTGAGCCACGATCCGGCCGAGGCCGGCACTTCCTTGGGCCCCTCGCGTACATCGGATAGTGGTGCCTGGCCTGAGTGGCTAGGTTCGACCACCATGATCAACCGAAAATCCGTACGGTCCAGACGACGTGTGCTGATCATCGTCGCCGGCGCCGTAGCGATTCAGGTCGGATTGGGGGCCGGGGCGTACGCGGCTCTGGATTCCGGGGGCTCGGCCAAGGGCCCCGCCGGACCGCACGCGTGCACCGCCCGCCCGAACCCGGACGCGCCGGAGGCCGGAGAGGAACGCGGTTGCTTCTCGGTGGACGCCGGCGTCGATCACCCCCTCGCGGTCGGCGAGACCGCCGCCGTGCGATTCGTGGTGAGCGCCCAGCTCGCGGCCAAGGGTGTGCGCGTCGAGGCGGATCTGCCCGCGAACCTCGCCTGGGTCGAACCGCCCGCGGGACTGACCCTGTCCTCGCAGCCCTCGCCCAATCCCGTGCACCTGGGCGGCATCAACCGTGCGGGCACCGTGCGTTCGTTCAAGGCGGGGCAGTCGCTCACGTACACCGGACGGATCGTCGCGAAGGCGGCCGGTCCCGCGGAGATCAAGGTGCGCGCCGCCGCCGACCTGCGCGCGGGGGTGGACGCCGCCGAGGACCTGATCCCGCTGACCGTGGGCGCGGCCCCGGGCATGTCGAGCTTCGGCGCGCAGCGTTCGAGCGACGCGGACTCCGTCGAGGTCGCGCCCGACCTCACGCCGCAGGAGTCGACACCGCACCTGACGGCCGAGTCGGTGTCCCCGGCCGGTCTGGCCGCACCCGGCGGCGACGACCCGCCGGCACCGCGCGCCCTGGCCGCCGCCGCGGCACCGACCGCCTGCGCGACCGGCAAGTGGCTGTACGTCGACGAGAAGGGCGTCACCCGACCGGTGGTCAACATGACCGTCGAGGCGTGGGACGCCGACACGAGCAACGCGCACGACCGGCTCGCCTCCGGCCTCACCGGGACCAAGGGCGAGTACAAGCTGTGCTTCGACAACGCCGAGAGCAACAACTCGGGCCAGGACGTCTACGTCAAACTGACCACCACCAACAAGAACTGGCGCGTCCAGGCCACCGGCACCACGAACGCCTTCACGTTCACCACGCCCACGGTCTCCAACGTCGCCAACGCGAGCACCACCTCGTTCGGCAACCGCAAGCCCGGCGCGGCCGACAAGATGCGCGCGCTGCACGCGTTCGACGCGCTCAACGACGCGTGGAAGTGGGTACCGGGCAACACCTGCTGGGACGGCCTGGACACCACGTGCCGGCAGGTCGTGGTCAACTGGGCACCGGACTCGACGGTCGGCAACTACTACGGGAACAAGCAGATCCACCTCAAGGCGGACGCCCCCGACTCGCACATGACCGTGGTCCACGAACTCACGCACGCCATCATGGGCGACGTCTACGAGGACAACTCACCGCCCATCCCCAACTGCAGCCCGCACGGCGTCTCGGCGAAGTCCTCGACGGGGTGCGCGTGGGTGGAGGGCTTCGCCGAGTGGGTGCCGGCGAGCGTGTACAAGGATCCGTACTACCGGTGGCCGAGCGGTTCGTCCATGAACCTGGAGACTCCCACCTGGAGCACGTCGGGCTGGGACGACGGTGACACGGTCGAGGGTCGTGTGGCCGGTGCGTTGATCGACCTCACCGACACCACGAACGAGGGCTCCGACGTCTACGGCGAGGCGGCGCCGGGCAATGTCTGGAACACGTTCCTGCGACACCGGTCCACGACGTTCGCCGAGTTCTGGCAACAGCGCAAGGCCGACGGATACGACACCTCCGCGAACGGTCCGCTGAAGAGCCTGTACCAGAGCACGATCGACTATTGAGCAGGACGCGGTTCCCCGCCCGCCCGGCTTCGGGCGGGCGGGGAACCGCGCGCCGGCGCCCGGTCCCGACGACCGGCGCCGGTGTCGCTTTCTCGGGGTCAGAACGAGCCGCCGCCGTCACCGCCCCAGCCGCCACCGCCGTCTCCGCCCCAGCCTCCGAAGCCGCCGTCTCCGTCACCGAAGCCGCCGAAGCCGCCGTCTCCCGCCCCGGCCGCGCCCGCCTCCGCCGCGTAGCCCAGGTTCATCGACGCGCCGAGTGTGGTCCCGATGAGCAGGCCCGGGAGCAACATCCCGCCGTACCAGCCGGCCGCCCACGGACCGTAGGCGGGACCGGCCTCCCAGTACGGGCGACGACCGCCGGCACTGTCCACCTCGCGGATCTCCGGGTCCAGACCGTCGTCCAGGCGGGCCGCGTCGGCCGCACACACCGGTACGTCCCGCTCGGCTCCGTCCGCCGGTGCCCAGCGCATGTCGCGCACGGACGGGCCGTGGCGCGGGTCGAAGAAGCACGGCGGTCGGCGCTGCGGCAGGGGCGCGCCGGCACGTCGCGCCGCCAGGGTCGCGAGGGCGAATCGTCCGTCGTCCAGGGCCTCGCTGACCGCGCGCACGTCCGCGGGTGCCCGGGCCGCCGCCATGGCCGACTTCGCCCGTTCGTAGGCGTCGAGGGCCCTGGTCCATTCCTCGCGCATGGCGTCGTCGGAGTCGGCCGCGCCCGGATCGAAGGCGGCCCGATCGAGCGTCTCGCCGTACGCGGTGATGTCCTCGTCGACGACGGGCCGCACCTGCTCCAGTTCCTGCCGCGCCCGCGCCGCCCGGCGGGTGCGGGTCCGCCTGCGCAGCATGAGGATCGTGCCGGCTCCGGCCGCGAGCACGGTCCCGACCACGGCGAGGCCGACCCACGACGAGCCGCCGTCGCGCGCCGGCGCCGCCGGCTGCTGCGCGTCGGCCGCGGCCCCGTCGACGAAGGCGGTCAGCAGACCCGGTCCGTCTCCTTGGTGTGCCGCCAGGACGTCGCTCTCGAGGGTGGCGAGGCGCGCGCGGGACATCACCGACGCGTCGGCCGCGGCGTCGAAGGTGCGACCCACGGTGACCGCGTACACGCCCGGTCGGCCCACCTGCGCGCGCAGGCCGGACAGTACGGCCGCGGGCGAACCGGCCGACGCGAGCGGTGAGTCGGCCGGTACCGCGACCACGAAGATCGGCTTGTCGGCGGAGCGGATCTTGGTCCGCAGCGCGTCGGCGGTGGCCGACGGCAGCACGTTCTCGGCGGCCGGGACGGTGTACACGGGGTCGTCGCGCAGCGACGCGGCGATCGTCCCGATGCCGCCGCCGGCCGCCGCGTGGGCGGGCGCCGCCCCGAAGAGCAGGACCGCCAAAACGAGCGCGAGCCCGAGGACGGCCGTCTTCGGCGGTAGGCACCGGTGCCGAAATGTGACGTTCGTCATGTATTCAGGCTACTGCCGCCGTCCCGGCCCGCGCGGCAGCCGGCCCCGGGAGGAAGCCCGCCTCGGGAGGAAGGCCGCCTCGGGAGGAAGGCCGCCTCGGGCAACCGTCTCAGCGTGTGCGAGCGCGCAGCGTGCCCGGCGGCAGTCCGAGCATGCGCTCGGCCGTCCCGATCGACATGTCGTGCAGGGCGGGGTGGTCGAACGGCGCGTCGTCGTTGGTGTAGGCGCCGAGGCCGTCCACGTTGACGAGGATGTGCAGGGCGGCCCCGAGCGGGTCGTCCGTCGTGAACTCGCCCGAGCGCACACCCTCGTCGACGAGCGCGGTGAGGGCGTCGCGGGTGAGCGACTCCTGTGCCCGCACCGCCGCGCGAAGACCGGGTTTGAACCGGCTGACGTGGCGTGCGTTGAGCCAGAGTCGGCCGAGGTCGAGGAACTCGCCGTCGGTCAGGCGCGCCAGAAAGCGGGCGAGTCGATCGACGGGGGCGAGCCCGGCCTCCTCCTCCGGCAGCAGCGCCGCGCGTTCCCGGCCGGCGGCGTGCGTGAACGCCTCGCTCACCAGGTCGTCGGCGGCCGGGAAGTAGTGGCCGATCAGTCCGGGGCGCACGCCGAGTTCGTCGGCGACGCGACGGAGCGTGATGCGCTCGAGACCCTCTTCGAGCGCGATCCGCGCGGCGGTCCGGAGGATCTCGGCGCGACGCTCCTCGGGCATCTTGCGAACCCGCGTCGACGGGGGGCTTGACGTCATACCGACCACCCTATTGGATGTGTGGCCAATACCCCATTGGCCAAGAGACCAATAGCACTGGTTGCTAGCGGTGTGCCCCCCGAGAGGTCTCGACGTATGAACCACGCACTCCCCACGGCGGCCCCCGACGACCGTGCCGGCGACCGCGCGGGTCGCCCGGAGACCCGGGGCATCGACCAGGTCCCCGCCGCCGAACGGCACGGGCGGGCCCGCGAACTCTTCGCCATCTGGGCGGCCCCGAACGTCAGCTATCTGAGCTTCGTCGTCGGCGCGACGCTGGTCCTGATGGGGCTCTCGCCGGCGCAGGCCATCGGTGTCGCACTCGTCGGCAACCTGCTGTGGATCCTCACGGGCGTGGTCGCGATCAGCGGTCCGGCCGCCGGCACGAGCGGGTCGGTGGTCTCCCGCGCCATGTACGGCGTGCTGGGCAACAGGGTCGTCCTGGTGCTCACCGGATGGCTGATCGCATCCGCCTATCTGGCCCTGAACTGGTCGGCCGCGTCGGTCGCGGGCATCGGCCTCGCGCGGCGCCTCGGCCTCCCGGACAACTCGGCCGTCGAGGCCGTGATCGTCTGCGCGATAGCCGGCGCGACGCTGCTCGTCGCGATCTACGGGCACGCGACGATCGTGCGGCTGTACGCGGGCCTGAGCACCTTCCTGACGATCGTGTTCGTGGTGGTGACGGGCTACGTACTGGCCGAAACCGACTGGTCCTACGCGCCCGCCGAACCGCTGCACGGAGCAGCCCTGTTCGCCACCCTCACGGCGGGCTTCACGATCATCGCCTCCACGCCGCTGTCGTACGGCAACAGCCCCGACCTCGCCCGCTACCTCCCGCGCGGCACCAGTCCCGTCGCCATCGCCGGGTGGACGGCCTTCGGCGCGTACCTGCCGAGCGTCGTCTTCACCAGCGTGGGCGCGCTGGCGGCCACGAGCCTGGACATGAGCGATCCGCAACGTGCGCTGGAGAGCATCCTCCCGGGCTGGTTCATCCCCGTGTTCGTCATCGCGGTGGTCTGCAACACCGTGGCGAACAACGGGATGACGGCCTACAGCGCCGGTCTCGCCGTCCAGTCCGTCGGCATCCGCCTCGCCCGGATCCCGGCCGTGCTCATCATCGGCGTCCTGGGCGCGACCATGACACTCTTCGCGATCCTCGTCTTCGACTTCCTCACGAGTGTCAACACGATGCTCGAACTCGTGGTCGTGGTGACGGGGCCGGCCATGGCGGTGGCGGTCACCGACCTGATCCTGCGGCGCAACCGCTACGACGGCTCCGAGCTGCTCGCCGAACGGCGCGACGGCCCGTTCTGGTACCGCGGCGGTGTGCATTGGGCCGGAATCCTCGCCATCACCGTCGGCGGGATCGCCGCCGCGATGTGCGTGACCACGAGCTTTTGGACCGGCCCCGTCGCGGCCGGCACGGGTGACCTCGACCTGGCCGTTCCGGGCGGGATGCTCACCGCGGCGGCGATCTACTGGAGCCTCTGCCGCGTCCTGCGATCGATCCCCGACGCGTAACGCGCGCCTCGCGCACCTGTGGCCACTCGCGCACCCGCGCTCCCTGCGTCCGCCCGCACGCCCCCGCATGCCCCCGCATGCCCCCACATGCCCCCGCATGCCCCGACCCGGACGCCTCGAAGCCGACACCCGGTTCCGGCACCCCGACTCCGACGCCTCGACTCCGAAAGAGAACCATCCCGTGCACGCCGATGTCATAGTGCTCGCCCGACACGTCGAACATCTCCTGACCGAAGCCGCGGCACCACCCGCCGACGCGGTCGCGGTCGCGATCCGCGGCGGTCGCATCCTCGCCGTCGGCGACGCGTCGAGCACCGCGTCGTTGCGCGGCCCCGAGACGACCGTGTACGAGTTCCCGGACGCCACGATCCTGCCGGGCCTCACCGACGTGCACGCCCACCCCGTCTGGGGCTCGATCTCGATCGGCGGCGGCGTCGACCTGTCCGGGGCCCGCAGCCTCGACCAGGTGTGCGACCGCCTGGCCGAAGCCGTCCACGCGCGGCCCGAGGACGGCTGGATCACCGGCTACGACCTCGACGTCAACGCCTTTCCCGGCGAGCCGACCGGCTCCGTGTTCGGCGAGCGATTCCCCGGGCGCGCGATCTCGCTGATGACGCGCGACGCGCACGCTCTCGTAATCAGTCCCCGCGCCGTGGAACTCGTCGGCCTGACCGGTCGTGAGACATTCACCGACGCCTCCTCGATCGAGGTCGGGCCGGACGGCCGCCCGACCGGATACGTCGTCGAACTCCAGGCGATGGACCTGGTGTTCGCGCACTATCCGGAGGTTTCCGTGGACACGGCCGCCGAGTACGTCCGACGCGAACTCGAAATCCTCGCCCGCGCCGGCCTCACCGGCCTGCACGCGCTGGACTTCACCGACCCGTCGGAGGCCGTGTATCGACGCATCGAGGAGGACGCCGACCTGCCGTTGCGGATCCGCTGTTCACCTCTGGTGGCGGCCGATTCCGGCCCGGACGACTGGCGCGGTGTCGCCGAACTCCAGGGTCTGCGCGGCCGGCGCTGGCACGTCGAGGGGGCGAAGTTCATGCTCGACGGAACCGCGGACAACGGCACCGCCTGGTTCGAGCGCCCGGACACGCACGGCGAGAACTGCGAGCCGCTGTGGCGGGACGTGGACGCCTATCGCGCCGCGATGCGGTTCTTCGTCGAGCGTGGCATCCCCACCGCGACGCACGCGATCGGCGACCGGGCCGTGCGCTTCGCGCTCGACGTGATCGAGGAGGTCGGGCCGGTCGCCCGGGGCCCGCACCGGATCGAGCACGTGGAATCGATCCCCGACGACCTCCTCGGGCGTTTCGCCGAACTCGGCGTCGTGGCGAGCCTGCAACCCGCGCACGCCACCCGACACACCCGCGGGGACGGCACCGACAACTGGTCGCGGCGCATCGGCCCCGATCGGGCCGCGCACGGCTGGCGTACGCGCGACCTCGTGGACCACCACGCCGTCGTGGCGCTCGGCTCCGACTGGCCGATCGGCCCGGGCGACCCGCGCGTGGGTCTCGCCGACTGCCAACTGCGACGCCCCGTCGACGAACCGGGCACCATGCCGGTACATCCGGAACAGGCGCTCTCGGCGCGCGAGGCCTACGCGGGCATGACCCTCGCCGCCGCGCACGCCGGCGGCGCCGCCCACGAGCTCGGGCGCATCGCTCCGGGCTACCTCGCCGATCTCACGATCCTCGCGGCGAACCCGCTCGACCTGGCTCCCGAGGCCCAGGCCGACAACGCCGTCCTGGCGACGGTCGTCGACGGCGACGTCCGCCTGCACTCCGACCTCCCGAAGGGACGCTCGTGATCGTCACCCCGAACCCCCGCCCCGAATCCGGCCGCCCGCACATCGTGGCCCGCGCGATCGATCCACACGCCCGCGGCGTGGCCCGCGGCGCGGGACTGCGCGCGGGGATCCACGACACGATCGAGGTCTACGACCGGCTCTTCGCACTCGGCGGCATCACTTCGACGCGGGCGCGGGCGGATGCCGCGCGAACCCTCGACACCATCGACGACTTCCGTCCCGGCGCCCGCGCCGAGATCGAGGGCATCGCCGAGGGAGCCCGAGTGGAACCGTGGCGCGTCGCGGCGCTGAACGCGCGCACGGAGATCCTCGCGCGCAGCGCGGTCGTACCGCCGGGCGAGTGCACCACGATCGTGCGCCGGCTCGGGGACGGCGACTCCGCGGCTTCGCGCACGTTCGGCATCCAGACCTGGGACTGGCACGTCGAGCTGAGCGATTGTTGGCACACGCTCGAATCGCGCGGCGGCAGGCACGACGTGGTCGGCCTCACCGAGAACGGCATCCTGGGCAAGATCGGCGTCAACAGCGCCGGCCTCGCCCTGCACTTCAACATCCTCGGTAATGTCCGCGACGGTGTCGGCGGCATCCCCGTGCACGTCCTCGCGGCGATCGTGCTGGAAGAGGCCGGCAGTGTCGCCGAGGCGGTGGAGATCGTCCGCGGCGCGCCGATCGCGTCGTCGGGGTCGTTCTCGCTCTTCGACGAGTCGACGGCGGTCCTCCTCGACGTGAGTCCCGTCGGCGTCTTCGAGATCGCACCGCGCGACGGTGTCCTGGTCCGCACGAACCACTTCCTCACCCCGACGCCTGCGGCCGACGAGAAGTCCTGGCTCTACCAACCCGACTCCGGTGAGCGCTACGACTTCGTGCGCGCGCGTCTCGCGCACCGGGGCGCGCCGAACGCGGCCGACGAACTGGTGGGCTACCTCGTGACGGGAGCCGGCGAACCGCCCGTGACCTGCCGCCCCGACCCGGACAAGCCGCTGGGGCAGCGCTGGGCCACGCTCGCGACCGTCGTCCTGGAACCGGCCGCACGCACCGCGACCGTCCTGGACGGCACACCCGCCGAAGCCGAGACCCGAACCTGGCGCACCCTCACGGCGTGACCCCGGCGCGACCGAGGGTGCGTCGATGCGAGCCATCCGTCACGGTGTTCGCGTCGCGGGTCGCGGTGGCGAGGCGGCGAGGTGCGGACCCTCGGTCGGACGGCGTCACCGGGGACGCATGCGTGCGGCGAGCATCGCGATGTCGTCCGCTCCCGTGTGCGGAGCCGGTCCGTCCAGGATCGCGTCGAGCAGGCCGTCGAGCACGCCGCCGGTGGGCGGTCGAAGTGCCGCGAGTCCGGCGAGCGAGTCGTCGATGTCCTGGTCCCGACGCTCGACCAGGCCGTGCGTGCAGAGGAGCGGGGTCTCCTCGGGCAGCAGGTCGCGGGTGACCTGTTCGTAGCCTCCGACGCCGGTGCCCAGGGGAGGGCCGGTCGGGACCTCCACGAGCTCGACGGGTCGACCGGCGGCGATCAGCACCGGGGGCAGGTGGCCCGCGCTGGAGAACGTCCAGCGTCGGCGGCCGGGGTCCGCGAGGGCGAGCAGGCAGGTCGCGGGGCGGGCGGACTCCTCCTCGTCGATCAGCGCGTCGAGTCGACGCAGGATGCCATGCGGAGGCAGGTCCATCGCGGCGACGTGGCGCAGCGTCGAGCGGTGGTTGCTCATGTCGACGGCGGCTTCGATGCCGTGTCCCATGACGTCGCCCATGACCAGGAGGGTGCGCCCGAAGGACAACCGCACGACCTCGTACCAGTCGCCCCCACCGAGGTGGTTCCGGAAGGCAGGTAGCGGAAGGCGAGTTCGAGGTTGGGGTGGGGTGTGCCGGGTTCGGTCAGGAGTGCCCGTTGCAGTTCCGCGGCGATGCCCTGGGCGTGCGTGTGGCGGCGCGCCTTGTCGATGGCGACCGCGGCCCGGGCGGCCAGGTCTTCGACGAGGGGGAGCGCGTCGTCGGTGCGGTCCGCGGCGGAAACCGGGGTTCGGCGCAGTTCCGCGTCGAGGAGCCCGATGCCCACCGGGGCGTCGCCGATCACCCGGCGCGGCAGATCCGCGTCCGCGGCGCCGATCCCCAGCGCGGCCATCGAGCCCCTCGAGCAGGCCGTCGGCGGTGTCCCGTCCCGAGACCCGCGCGTCCTCCTCGCCGCCACGCCGGAATCGCCTACTCCCCATGATCACGGCGTGCCGGACCGGGCACCCACCCGAAGCGGACCGCGGTGACATTCGGTACGCGCCCCCTCGCGCACGGCACCGTCGACACCGGCGGTCCGAGGGAACGGCGGACGCGGAGGGCACGGCGGATCGGGTATCAGCGCCCGGTCGCGTGGCCCTGTCGGCCGGAGCGGTGTACGCCCGCCGTCAGCGCGCCGGTCTCCGGGTCGCGGGCGACGGCACACAGCCGACTCACCGAACCGGGCTCGACGACGGTCAGGTCGTGCCCGCGGCGGCGCAGGTCGTCGAGCACCGCCGGGCCCAGGCCGGCCTCGGCGGTCACGCTGCCGGGCGCCGTCTCGCGCGGATAGAACGAGGAAGGGAAGCTGTCCTGGTGCCAGTTGGGCTCGTCGATCGCGCCCTGGACGTCGAGCGTGCCGGCGGTTCGGCCGCTGAGCGTGAGAGCGAGCAGGAAGTGGGTCTGCCATTGGTCCTGCCGGTCGCCGCCCGGCGTGCCGAAGGCCAGTACCGGGACGCCGCCGCGCAGGGCCAGCGAGGGGCTGAGGGTGGTGCGCGGCCGGCGGCCCGGGGTCAACGAGTTGGGCAGGCCCGGTTCGAGCCAGGTCATCTGGAGTCGGGTGCCGAGCGGAAAGCCGAGGGTGGGAATCACCGGGTTGGACTGGAGCCAGCCGCCGCTGGGGGTGGCCGAAACCAGGTTGCCCCAGCGGTCGACCACGTCGAGATGGCAGGTGTCGCCTCGGGTGGCTCCGGTCGGGGCGACCGTCGGCTCGCCCGTACCCGGCTTCTCCCGCCGACTCGGGTGGCCACCGCGGTGTCCCGCCGCGCGGTCGGCCGCCTCGCGTGCGTGCCGGCCGAGGATCGGGGTACGTCCACCGGGTCGGCCCGGGCGCAGCGCGTAGGAGGCCTCGGCGCCGATCAGGGCACGCCGGTCGGCGCTGTAGTCGGCGCGGAGCAGGTCGTCCAGCGGCACCTCGGCGGCGTCCCCGTACCAGGCCTCGCGATCGGCCATCGCGAGTTTGCCGCCCTCGATCAGGGTGTGCACGTACTCGGCGGATCCGTAGGCCGGTTCGTTCACGAGCAGAGCCAACTGCTGCAACATGACCGGCCCTTGGGACCAGCCGCCGGGCTTGCACACCTCCCAGTCCCGCCATTGCCGGCGGATCGGTTCCTCGTACGACGCCGACCAGTTCGCCAAATCCGCGCCGGTGAGCGTGCCGGCGTGCCGCTCGCCGGACGTGTCCAGGGTGGGTCGGGCGGCGAACTCCGCGATGTCCAGGGCCACGAAGCCCTCGCGCCAGCAGCGGCGGGCCGCGTCGATCTGCGCCTCGCGATCGCCGCCGGCCGCGGCCGCCTCGGCCAGCACGCGCCGCCACGTGAGCGCGAGCGCTCGGTTGCGCAGGGGTCGGCGCGGGCTCGGCGCCATCCCGTGCGGGAGGTAGACCTCGGCGGACGTGGTCCATTCCGTCTCGAAGAGCTCGCGCATGCGCGTCACGGTCTGCGCCACGCCCGGGAGCGGCAGGTGCCCGCGCTCGGCGAGGCCGATCGCGTGATCGAGCACCGACGCCGGCGACTTGGTGCCGTGGTCGCGCAGCAGCAGCATCCACGCGTCGAAGGCTCCCGGCACGGCGGCGGCCAACGGGCCCGTGCCGGGGACCAGTTCCAGGCCCAGCCCGGTGTAGTGGGCGATGCTCGCGCCCGCCGGCGCGCTGCCCTGACCGCACAACACGCGCACCGGCCCGCCGACGGGTGCGAGCAGAATCGGCACCTCGCCGGCCGGACCGTTCAGATGCGGTTCGACGACATGCAGCACGAACGCGGCCGCGACCGCCGCGTCGAACGCGTTCCCGTCGTCCTCCAGGACCGCGAAGGCCGCTTCGGAGGCCAGTCGGTGGGTGGACGACACCATGCCGAAGTCGCCCCGAAGCGCCGGTCGAATGCCCATGGCCGGACCGTACGCCGGCGCCGGCCCCGCAACAAGGGCGCGGGTTCGCCGGCGTTCGGTGCCTGTCGGCGTTGGCCTTGGCGTTGGCCTCGGTGTGGCGTGGCGTTGCCCGACGGACGGATCCCCGAACCGGGCCGCGAACCTCGCGCGTCCCGTCCCGCGACCTCGGCGCTCGTCGCGTCCACCGGCACGGCCACGGGCACGGGCACGGACTCGTCTTCGGCCCGCTCGGGCTCACCCGTCGTGTGTGCCGCTCGGGATGCGTGGAAGTCGGCCGTGCCCGTGCCCGTGCGCGTCGCGTCGGCGACCCGCGGGCGGTGGGAGTCAGTCGGACTCTTCCCGGTCGAGGTAGGCCTGGTACCGCTCGGCGGTGAGGAGGTCGTTCAGGCTTTTGGGATCGCCGAGAGTGATCTCCACGACCCATCCCTTGTCGTAGGGGTCGGTGTTGAGGAGTTCGGGTTCGCCTTCGAGGAGTTCGTTCACGGCGGTGACGTTGCCGTCGACGGGGGCGTAGATCTCGGTGACGGCCTTGACCGATTCGACGCTCCCGAGCGCCTCCCCGGCCTGAAGCATGTAGCCGACGGTGGGCACCTCCACGAACACGACGTCGCCGAGCTGCTTTTGCGCGAAGTCGGTGATGCCGATCCGGGCCTTGCCGCCCGTGGTCGGCAGGATCCATTCGTGGTCCTGGGTGTACTTGCGGTCCTCGGGCACGGTCGTCATATCGGGCGGTCTCCTGCCGATGTCATGCGTACGCCGACGCGAGATCCGCGCACGGCCGCGACCAGCCTGGCCCAGAGAAGACCCCCCGGAACAGTACGCTCACCCGAAAGGCCCCATTACGGACATGCCGCCGAATCGCCGGCCCGCGGCCGTCCCGACGCGCCCCGTCGGCTCGTTCACCGGCCCGGTCCCCGGCCCGGTCCCCGGCACGTTCGCCCGCGGGCCCCCCGCCGGTTCAGAGCCGGCAACTGATCTCCATGCCGTCCTCCACCGGGAACGTCACGTTGTGATAGCCGTTCTCCGGGTCGCGGACGTAGTCGAGGTACGGCTGCAGATTGCTCAGCTCGACGTCGTCGGCCACAACAAGCGTGCCGGGCCGCAGGCGCGGCTCGAGCAGGCGCAATACCGGCAGGCACAACTCCTTCCACCCGTCCAGCAGCAGGAAGTCCGCGGGGGCGTCCAGCTCGCGGAGGGTGTCCCGGGCGTCTCCCTCCAGCACGGTGATCAGGTCGTCCAGGCCGGTCTCGGCGAAGGTGCGGCGCGCCGCGGCGATCTTGTCCTTGCTCATCTCGGTGGTGACGACGCGTCCGGCGCCGTTGTCGCGCACGGCCGCGGCCAGGTACAGCGTGGAGATCCCGAAGGACATGCCGAACTCGACGACCGTGGCCGGGCGCACGGCTCGGACCAGGTTGTACAGCAGCGCTCCGCCGCCGGCGGAGATCGGCATGTAGATCTCCGCCGCGGCGTCGGCCTGTTCCTGGGGTGACAGCAGGGCGAACCCGCCGGGAAGTTCCGCGTCGCGCCGGGCGGCGACGGTGTCATCCCGTTCGGCTTCCTCGAACATTCTGCCGAGGGCCGTCCGGACTCGGGGATCGGCGAGCGTGAGGGGAGGTGTCATGAAAGCTAGACTAGACGCAACGTCCCGTCTTTTCTAGATGCAATATCCTCGGCGCGGGGAGGCGAGAAATGACATCCGAGACTCACAGGGCCACGGCGGACCACGCCACGCCGGCCGGCACCGGTGGATCCGGGCGGGCACACCACGGCAACCGGCACGGGCGCAGCGAACAGGCCCGAAGGGCGGTTCTGGAGGCGGCCGACGACCTGCTCGCCGAGAAGGGATTCGCGGGCGTCACGATGGAGGGCATCGCCGCGCGGGCCGGCGTGGCCAAGCAGACCATCTACCGTTGGTGGAGCACCAAGACCGACGTCCTGATGGACGCCTTCCTCGAGGACGCCGCCGAGGACCTGACGCCGCCCGACTCCGGCGACCTCGCCGGCGACCTGCGTGACTACCTGCGGCGGCTGGCGTACTTCCTCGCCGAGTCCGACTCCGGGGCCGTGTTCCGGGCGCTGATCGCCCAGGCCCAGCACGATCCGGCATTCGCCCGGGACTTCCGGGCCCGATGGCTCGACGCGCAACGCGATCGCGATCGCCTGCCGTTGGAACGCGCCATGAACGGCGGCTCGTTGCCCGCCGACCTCGACATCGCGACCGAGACGGACCAGCTCGTGGGCCCGCTCTACTACCGCGTACTGGTGACCGACGAACCCATCGGCGACACGTTCACCGACGCCCTCGTCGACGCGTTCCTGGCCCGACACGGGTCGGCGCCGCCAACGAAGCCCTGACCCGACTCGACCCACGCGGCCACCCGACGACCCGGCCACCGTGTCCGGGCGTCGTGCGGCGACCGCCCCGAGAGTTCACGGGCGGCAGCCCGAGCCGGGCGGCCTCCCGACTCGGACGCACACGATCGCGCGCGATCTCGGCCGGACGGGCCGTTCCGCCATCCGCCCCTGCCGTCGCTACGTTCGGACCCATGACCATCACGTACGAATGGCGGGGCGACTTCGACGACTCGGCCGTTGAGGAGTTGCACGCCGAAGGGTTCGATCACCCGGTCGGGCGGATCCCCTGGCGCGCACGGCTGGAGCGGCACAGCCTCGGCTGGGTCTGTGCGTGGGAGGACGGCCGCTTGATCGGTTTCGTCAACATTGCCTGGGACGGCGGGGTCCATGCGTTCGTCCTGGACACCGTCGTGGCTCGGCGCGCCCGTTCCCGGGGCATCGGGTCCGTGCTGGTCGGGACGGCCGCCGAAGAGGCCCGCGCGGCGGGGTGCGAGTGGCTGCACGTCGACTTCGAGGAGCACTTGCGGTCGTTCTACGTCGATGTCTGCGGTTTCCGCGAGTCCGCGGCCGGCCTGATCGCCTTGTGAACCCGCCGCGGACTGCTCGGTCCGGAGTGGTCCGGAGCGGTCCGGGCGGCCGGCGGCCCGGGCGGTCCGGAACGGTCCGGGCGACGGCCCGGCCGGAGCGGTCCGGTTGATGCGGTCGATCCGGCCGGTCGGACGGACCGAACCGGTCCATCCGATCCACCGTGAAGTGGACCAGTCATGCGGTCCGGTCCGCCTCTACGTTTGCCGCCATGAACGAAAAACGTGGTGGGACCGTGCTGACATCCCTCCTGCACGAGATACCGCCCTTCCTGCCGACCCCCACCGAAGCCATGACGATGACGGTCGAACTGCCCCCGGGCAACCCGGGCACACCGCCGCACCGGCACTCGGGTCCGGTATTCGGCTACATGGTGGAAGGCGAGATGGTCTTCGAACTCGAAGGCGAACCCGAGCGGATCATCCGCGCCGGCGAGGCGTTCTGGGAACCGGGCGGCGACGTCGTCCACTACCAGGCCGGCGACAACCTCACCGACGCGTGGAGCCGCTTCGTGGTGGTCATGCTCGGCGTTCCCGGCGAACCCATGCCGACCCTCGTCGACGAGCGTGAACTGGCCGAGCGGCGGCACCGGCGGGCACCCCGACCGACCCCGTGAGTACCGCGCCCCCGCCATCCCGGCACGGGCGCACCGTCATCCGACCCCGACCCCGTCCCCGCCCACGTCCCCCGATCGCAGTACAGGAGTTCCACACCATGCACGTTCTCGTTGCCGGCGCGACCGGTGTCCTGGGACGGCGTATCGTCCCCGCGCTCGTCGCGGCGGGACACCGGGTCACCGCGCTCACACGACGCCCGGACGCCGCGGCCGGGTTGCGCGCACCCGACGTCACCGTCGTGTCGGCCGACGTCTACGACCGCGCGTCGCTCACCCGCGTCGTGGTGGACGCCGCGCCCGACCTCGTGATGCACCAACTCACCGATCTGGCCGCGGTCGACCTTTCCGCCAACGCACGCGTGCGCAGGATCGGCACCCGCAATCTCGTCGACGCCGCACACGCGGCAGGCGTACGGCGCATCGTGGCCCAGAGCATCGCGTGGGTCTACGAGGCGGGCGAGGAGCCCGCCGACGAGACGACGCCGCTCGACGCCACGACGGACGAGCCCCGACGCGGCACGATCGACGGCGTGCTCGCCCTGGAGTCGGCAGTACGCGAACTGCCCGAGTGGGTGGTGCTGCGCTACGGGCTGCTGTACGGCCCGGGCACGTGGTTCGC
Source organism: Embleya sp. NPDC001921 (assembly GCF_053594475.1). NCBI lineage: Bacteria > Bacillati > Actinomycetota > Actinomycetes > Kitasatosporales > Streptomycetaceae > Embleya > Embleya sp. NPDC001921. Next base: position 41,757 of record NZ_JBSFEO010000024.1, on the reverse strand, counting down.
GGCCGACGGCAGCAGGGCGGCGGACGCGCGCGCGGGGCGGTTGGCCGGCGGAGCGGACGTGTCCAGTTTCGTCCACGTCGACGACGCGGCCGCGGCGGCGGTGGCCGCACCGGATTGGCCGGGCGGCGTGGTCAACATCGTCGACGACGAACCGGCGGCGGCCAACGCCTGGGCGCCGGTGTTCGCCGCCGCGGTGGGCGCACCACCGCCCGCCGACGCGCCCGAGGCGCCCCGCGCCGGCTGGGCCAGAGGCGCCGACAACCACTTCGCCCGCAAGCACCTGGGCTGGACACCGACCCACCCGTCCTGGCGATCGGGCTTCGCCACCCTGTAGCCGGGAACAGGTCCCGGCACACCGGGGGATCGTCGATCGTCGCCCTATCCCCCCGGCCGCCGCCGGGTCGGCCCCGCCCGCAAATCCTCCGCGTCGAGCACCTCGCCGAGCAGGTCCAGCGCCTGGCGCCACCTGTGCGGCGACGGCGTGGCGTAGCCCAGGACGAGGGCGGCGAAGACGACCCGTTCGGGATCGCGCGCCTGCAACGCCCCGACCGGTCGGCCGTCGTAGCGGAACTCGCCGTCGTAGTCGCCCTCGATCACGAAACCGCCGGTACGCCGGGCCCAGGCGGCGAACTCACCGCGTCGTGCGGGCGACAGCACGACGCCGGCCGGATGCTGGTGCGCCGGCGTCAGCAGCACGACTCCCGTATCGGGCGTGAGGCCCGCCGGGTCCGCGCCGAACTCGTCCACGCGCAGCGGCACACAGTCCACGCCCGCGGCGGCGAACAGTTCGCGGTGCCGGGCCGGCCCCGGATCCTCGGTCGCGGCCCGGCCTACGCCCAGGCCCCGCAGCGCACGCGCGAGCACCGCGAGCGCGTGGGTGAATCCCGCGGTGACGACGACCGCGTCCGGTGTGGCGCGTACGCCCCGGGCCCTGGCCACGTACGCGGCCACGTTCGCCCGCAGGCTCGCGCTCCCCTCGACGTCGCCGTAGTCGAGGGCTCCCGCCTCCACCCCGGCCAGGACCCGACGCACCGTGCTCGCCCACGCGGTGCGCGGGAAGCACGCGAGGTCGGGCCGACCGGGCCGAAGATCGGCCCACACCCGGCCTTCGGCCGGCATCCGTCTCGCGCCGTCGGCGGCACGGGTCGGCGCGACACCGCCGACGTCCGCGACCCGCGTGCCGGACCCCGGCTCCGCGATCAGCCAACCCTCGGCCACGAGTTGGCCGTACGCGCCGACGACCGTGCCGCGCGCGAGGCCCAGATCCGCGGCCAGGGCGCGGGAGCCGGGCAGGCGCGTACCGGGAGCCGATCGCCCCGAGCGCACGGCTTCTCGCAACGCCTCCTCCACGGAGCGACCGCTCCCGGCGGAACTCCGCTCGACATCGATGTGCAGATCGACTCCGGCCACGAACGGGGGCGGTTCGACTCCGGCGACCCAAGGGTGACGCATGGCCGACAGCCTGCCGTCGCACGCCGTTTCCCGGTCCACCGGTGCCCCGAGACGCGCCGATCGTCCCGTGTCCCAAGCCCGGTGATCCGCGCCCACGCGCCGTCCTCCGCCCGGATTGCGCGCGGAATCCTCGGACCTGCGGGCTCGGCGACGGCGTGCGCGCGGGGCCGCTCCCGAGCGGGGCGTTCGGGACTGTGCGAGACGGTGTCGCGGGCCGCCTCGCTCGGTTCAGCCGGGACGGACCAGGTCCACGTGGGTCTCGACCCAGTCCCGAAGCCCGCTCAGCGGCCGGGCGACACTGTGTCCCAGCTCGGTGAGTTCGTACTCCACCCGGGCCGGCACGTCCGGGTAGACCGTGCGGGCGACGAAGCCGAAGTCCTCCAGCCGCCGCAACGTCCGGGTGAGCACCTTCGCGTTCACGCCCTGGAGCCGGCGCTGCAGCACGCCGAACCGCTGCGGCCCCGCCTCCAACACCCCGATCGCCAACGCGGACCACTTACCGGTCAGCACGTCCAGCACGTCCCGACACGGGCACAACGCCGCGTACACGTCGTGCTCGTCGTGCCGCCCGCTCTCACATCGCGCAACCACCGCGGAAACCCCCTGATCAACGCCACTCTCCGCAGGGTAGTAACGGTCCTTGCGGGAAACCACCGCCGCACACCTACCCTCGCGGAACCGCAGCCGTGACCCGTCCCGGGGCACGGCGACCAGCGCAAGGGGAGCGGCACATGCACAGTGCGACACCGGACCGGGCCACGACCATGCGCGCCATGGGCATCGAAGGCTTCGGCGGCCCCGAAGTCCTCACCCTCATGACGGTGCCCCGCCCCGTTCCGTTGCCCACCGAGATCCTGGTACGGGTACACGCGGCGGGCATCAATCCGCTGGACCGGCGCACCCGCGCCGGCCTGCCCACGCCCGTGACCGCCGCGCTCGGCCCCACTCCGCACATCCTGGGCTGGGACGTCTCCGGCGTCGTCGAGGGCATCGGGCACGGCCAGTTCCGCTTCGCCCCCGGCGACGAGGTCTTCGGTCTGCTGTGGTTGCCGCGCCCGGCCGGGGCCTACGCCGAGTTCGTCACCGCGCCCTCTCGGCAATTCGCCCCCAAACCCCGGGCCGTCGACCACGATCACGCCGCCGCCGTCCCGCTCGCCGGCCTCACCGCGTGGCATGCCCTGACCGAGGTCGCCGAACTCCGGCCCGGACAGCGCGTCCTCGTCCATGCCGCCGCCGGCGGCGTGGGACACCTGGCCGTACAGATCGCCAAACACCTGGGCGCGCACGTGACGGCCACCGCCCGCACCGTCCATCACGCTCGGCTACGCGACCTGGGCGCCGACGAACTCGTCGACCACCGCCGCGCGCCCTTCGAAGCGGCCGCGCACGACATGGACGTCGTCCTGGACCTGGTGGGCATCGCACAACCCGACACCGCGATCCGCTCCCTGCAGGTCCTGCGCCCCGGAGGCCTGTTCATCGGGATCGCCCCGGGCCGACCCGAGGGATTCGCCGACCTCGCCGAGGCGGCCGGTGTCCGCGTCGCCCCCGAACTGCTCGTCGAACCCGACGGCCACGGCCTGACCCGCCTGGCCGACCTCATCGACGCCGGTGCCCTGCGCGTACACGTGGACCGGACCTTTCCCTTGGACCGGGCCGCACAGGCCCACGCCCACGCCGAACGCGCGGGCGCCACGGGCAAACTCGTCCTGCGTGTCGCCGACTGACACCATCCGCACCCACGGCCCGGACCGGTCTTCGGGACACACGAGCGTGCCGGGCTCCGCGAGGAGCCGTTCGTCGAGGACTCGGCATCCGACGGGACCGCCGATTCGATGTCCACCCGGGCGGCCGATCGGTGACCCCGTCGACGAGCGAGAACCCGACGGCGCCGGTGGGAGGTTCCCACCGGCGCTCGTCATGGGCGAGGGGCCTGGGTGCTCGTCGGGTCCTGGTCCCGGGGGACGGCGTCGGTCAGTTGCCGGTGCGGGTGATCTGGTCGAAGTGCACGAGTCCGTCGTTGAAGGGCTCGACGCCGGTCATGTGCCGGCTGTGCACGGCCCCCGCCGACGCTTCCAGGTACACCCAGAAGGGCATGTCCCGGTTCAGCGAGGTCTGCACGCGGGTGTAGGCGTCGCGGCGGACCTTGGGGTCGGGAGACAATCGGCCCTCCCCCAGTGCCCTGTCGACGGTGGCGTTGCTGTAGCCGGTGATGTTGTTGACGCCCCCGGTGACCAGGAACTGGTGCATGGTCGGTTCCACGTCGTCCGCCCACAGTTGGAAGACGGTGGCCTCGAAATCGCGCTTGGACGAGACACGTGTGACCAGTGACGCGATGTCGACGACGTCGACGATCATGGTCACCCCCGGGTATCCGGCCAGCGTCCGGCGGATGTACTCGGCGATCTCCCGGGACTTGGGGCTGTCGGGCACCATGTAGTGGAAGACGAAAGGCTTTTGCCCGTTCGAGGTGAGCTTGGCGAAGAGTTCGCCGGCCTGCTGCGGCTTGTTCTCCACGGCGGCCAGGTTGACGTTCGCCAGCGGGGAACTCGCGTTGAAGATGCCCCTGGCGGGTACGCCGAGGCCCTTGTAGAAGCGGCGGTTGAGATCCTCGCCGCTGAGCGCCAGCGCGATCGCGCGACGTGCGTCCGGGTTGTCGAACGGAGGCTTGCGCATGTTGAAGGCGATCATCAGGCCGCCGCTGAGCAGTGTCTCGTCGACCGTCAGGTTCTTGTCCCGGGCGTCGCCCAGCACGGTCGGGTCGGTGGTGACGGTGATGTCCGCCCGGCCCTCCGCGATCGACTCGGGCGCCGCCGCGATGTTGCGGTCCACCCGGAACACGAGCTCGTCCAGGTGCGGCAGTCCCTTCTGCCAGTAGTTCTCGTTGCGCACCATGCGCAGGTCTTTCCCGGGTTCCCAGGTCATCAGCTTGAACGGACCCGCGCCGATCGGGGCGCGCTTGAGCACGGCTCGACCCTCGGGGGTCGACACGAACTGCGCCGGGGCGACGAACGCGAGGTTGCGGGCGACCAGATGGTCGAAGTTGGCGTTGGCGGAAGGGAGTTCGATCCGCAATTGGAGGGGCGCCACTTGGATCAGCTTGACGTCGCGCAGTACGCCGCCGACCAACGAGTTCACCGTCGGATCCCGGTGGGCGTCCCAGGTCGCCTTCACCGCGGCGGCGTCCAGAACGGAGCCGTCCGAGAAGCGCAGTCCCGGACGAAGCGTCAGCGTCCAGTTCGTGAGCTGGGCGTCGCTGGTCAACGACTCGGCCAGCTTGGGGTGCACGGTGCCGGTCGCCGGCTCCGTCCAGACCAGGACGTCGTACAGCGCCGACATCCGGTTCCCGTCGGCCACGTTCGGATAGCTCGCGCTGAACGGGTCGAGGCCGCGTGGCTCGCCCGGGAGGAGGAAGACGGCCGAGCCGCCCGCCTGCGGTTTGCCGGCCGCGTCGGAGTCGTCGTCGCCGACCAGCCCGCATCCCGCCGTCGCGGTCAGGCAGATCATCGCCAGCGCCAGGGCCGAGGGGCGCAAGACGTTCCGAAGGAAGGGGCTTACATCTCGAATGGGTCCGCCAACCCCGGTGGTTCTTCGTGTCGTTCGTTTCGCGAAAAGCACTACGTGTCTACCTGCCATGTGTCGACGGAAATGGATACCGTGCGTCGCCGGTCAGCCGGTGTCCGTCGCGCCCGGGCATCGAATCGCCCGAATACTCGCGCCGCACTTTCGCGTTCGCGCATTTCGCGCTTCGCGCGTCTCGCGTGTCGATCCGTCCGTCGCTGCCGGGACGCGACGAGAACACCGCGGGGACACGGACGGATCACGCTCGGGATCTCGCGGCGCAACAGAAGCTATAGGCGTGTTCGCGATGCGGCTATCCATCCGACGCGGGATGCCCATCCGCGACCCGGAGCGCGCGTCGCGGCCGCAGCCCAACCAACTCGCCGTCCGGAGAAGCCGGTTCCCGAAACCCGGCGCGCCGCCGGAGTCGGCTCGGCCCGCGTGATCGTCGGCGCCCGCGGCTCGTGCGCCTGTGGCTCGTGCGCCCGGCCTCAGGCCGTCGGGGGCCGGCCCGAGACCCGGACGCGGATGCGCTCGCCCTGCTTGCCGAACAGGCTGAGCACCTCGACGTCGCCGTGCCCGCTCGATCCGAACCAGTGGGGGTGCCGGGTGTCGAACTCGGCGACCTCTCCGGGGCCGAGGATCACGTCCTGCTCGCCCAGGATCAGCCGGAGTCTGCCGGTGAGCACGTACAGCCACGCGTAGCCGGTGTGGGTGCGCATGACGGCTTCCGTCTCGCCTCGGGGGATGGTCACCCGGAACGCCCTGGGCTCACCCTCCTGCTGTCGCGAGAGCGAGAGGAAGACTCGCCCGTTCGACCGCCTCGGGTTCGGCACGACCCGAGGGGCGACCACTCGTGGGGCGGCCACGATGTCGTCCAACGACACCGAGAGCGCGGCGGCGATCGGCAGGAGCAGTTCCAGGCTGGGCTTGCGCTGCGCGGATTCGAGCCGTGACAGGGTGCTTTTGGAGATGCCGGTGATGTCCCCGAGCCGGGTCAGCGACAGGTTCCGCTTCTCCCGGAGCCGGCGCAGGCGGGGTCCGATCCGGTCGAGGGTGTCGGTGATGGCAGGCATGGAATCCATCGACCCATCACAACACGTCGTCCCTGTATCGGCAACGATTGTTGCCCTTCCGGCATCACGAGCGTCACGGTCGTCTCGGAGGTGACAGTCATGATCGACCATCGTGATGTAGTGATCATCGGCGCGGGGGCCGCGGGCCTGGGCGCCGGGATCGTCCTGGCCGGGGCGCGGGCGACCGTGCCGGTGGTGGACGACGGGAAGCCACGGAACACGCCGGCCGCGCACGTACCCGGGTTCGGGTCCCGGGACGGCACGGCCGGGTCCGATTTTCCGGCCGTCGGACGCAGTGAATTCGGCGGCCATGGAGGCGAGTACGACTACGGAAAGGTCGCCGCGACCAGCGCGATCGGCGGCCGGCTCCGCGCACCGGACGTGACCGCCGCGGCGGTCCGGCGCGAGTGTGCCGAGGGTGTGGCCCGATGAGCACCACGGAGACACCGCGACAGCCGGCCGGGTCCGGGCGACTTCCCTTCGGCGTGTATCTGCTCTCGTTCAGTCTCTTCGCGATGGGCAGCGCCGAGTTCCTGCTCGCCGGAGTCCTGCCGGCGGTCGCCGACGATCTCGACATCAGCCTCGCCTCCGCCGGCGGCCTCGTCACGGCGTTCGCGATCGGCGTGGTCGTCGGTGGTCCCCCGTTGGCCGTCTTCAGCCTGCGCTGGCCACGGCGTTCCGCGCTCGTGATCACCCAGGTCGTCTTCGCCGCGGCGGTCGCGGCCGGACTCGTGGTCGACGGTTACCCGACGCTGCTGGCCACCCGGTTCGTGGCGGGCGTCGCCTATGCCGGCTTCTGGGCGGTCGCGGCCGTCACCGCGATCAGCCTGGTGACACCCGATCGCACCGCGCGCGCCTCGGGTGTCGTGGTCAGCGGGCTCGGTCTCGCCATGATCGCCGGTGGCCCCGCGGGCACGCTGATCAGCTACCTGTCCGGCTGGCGCGGCGGATTCTGGATGGTCGTGGCGCTGACCCTGCTCGGTGCCGCCTCGGTCTTCGTCGCGCTGCCCGTGACGACCGGACACGAACGACCGAGCATCCGCAACGAACTCGAGGCGATGCGAAGGCCGCGGCTGTGGTCCGTCTACGCCACGACGCTGCTGAGCACCGCGGCGTACATGATCTCGTTCAACTACCTCGCGGCGTTGTTGACCGATGTGACCGGCATCCCCGACGTGTGGGTGTCCGCGATCCTCGTCCTGTTCGGCGTCGGCGCCTTCATCGGGCTCTCCATCGGAGGCCGGATCGCGGACCGGCGTCCGTACCACGCGCTCCTGGCCGGAGCGGTCGGGATCCTGGTCTGCTCGGTGCTCCTCGCCCTGTTCGCGCGCCACGCCGTCGTGGTCGTCCCGCTGGTGCTGCTGCTCGGGATCGCGGGGTTCGTGCTGAACCCCGCGATCTACGGCCGCGTGTTCACGATCGCCTCGGACGCCCCCACACTCGCCGGCGCCACCACGGTCTCCGCGTTCCAACTGGGGATCAGCCTCGTTCCGGTGCTCGCGGGAATCTCACTCGACGCCGGGGCCGGGGTCACCTCCGTCGCCTGGATCGGCGCCGGACTGGCGGCGGCCACGGTGCTGGTCGTCCTCCTCGATCGGGCGACGTCCGACCACCGATCGCCGGTCGGGACAATCGTCGAGCCGATGCCGCGGGAGTGAGCCCCACGCAGGATCCGCGGCCCGGGAACCCACCCGGGCACGCGGCGGCAGCGGCGCGGCCGGTGCTTCCCATGATCGGCCGAGAAAGTCCCGAGGGGTCGGCCGGTCAACGGGCCGCGGCGTGCGGGTGGCCTGCGGCGTCCGGGACGTCCGCTGCTCGGGTGATGGTGACCTTGAGGTGCTTCATGATCGGCTGGTCGCTCTGTGTGCTGTAGTCGCCGATCGCGCACAGCACGTTCATCTCGGGCATGTAGCCGGCCGCGCAGCCGCGGGGGATGTCGTAGGGAACGGCGAGATAGCCGTGCAGGGCGCGGGTGTTGCCGTCCTTGGCGGTACTGGTGATGTCGACCGGGTCGAACTCCCGGACGCCGCGCTCGCGCATGTCGTCCCCGTTCATGAAGACGAGGGTGCGCAGGTTCTCGATGCCGCGGTAGCGGTCGTTGTCGGAGTAGATCGTGGTGTTCCACTGATCGTGGGAGCGCATGGTGCCCAGGGCCAGGGTGCCGGGGGCGGGGACGACGTCGGGCAGCGGGGCGGCGGAGAACTCCGCGCGTCCCGAGGGGGTCAGGAAGACCAGTTCGCGGGCGGGCTGCTTGATCCGGAACCCGAGCGGCAGCCGCACCCGGCGGTTGAAGTCCTCGAAGCCGTCCAGGGCTCGGGCCATGGTGTCGCGGATGCGGTCGTAGTCCTCGACGTACCACTCCCACGGCGTCTCGCTGTGCGGGAGGGCGGCCCGGGCCATGCCCGCGATGATCGCGGGCTCCGAGAGCAGGTGCGCGGACGCGGGCTTCTTCATGCCGACGGACAGATGGACCATGCTCATCGAGTCCTCGACCGAGGTGCTCTGGATGCCGCCGCGCCGGTGGTCCTTCTCGGTGCGGCCCAGGCACGGCAGGATCAGGGCCCGGCGGCCGTGGACGACGTGGCTGCGGTTGAGCTTGGTGCTGACGTGCGCGGTGAGTTCGCAGGCTCGCAGGCCGGCCTGGGTGTACGGGGTGTCGGGGGCGGCGAGGGCGAAGTTGCCGCCCATGCCGACGAACACCTTCACCCGACCGTCGTGCATGGCCTCGATGGTGGAGACGGTGTCCAGGCCGGGCTCGCGCGGCGGCCGGATGCGGCAGGCCTCGGCGAGGCGGTCCAGGAAGGCGTCGGCGGGACGGTGGTCGATGCCACAGGTGCGGTTGCCCTGGACGTTGCTGTGTCCGCGCACCGGTGAGGGACCCGCGCCCTCCCGTCCCAGGTTCCCGCGCAGCAGCAGCACGTTGACGATCTCCCGGACGGTGTCGACGCCGTGTTCGTGCTGCGTGATGCCCAGGCACCAACTGAAGATGCTCCGGTCGGCCTCGCGGTACACGCGTGCCGCCTCGAGGATGTCGGCGCGACCGAGCCCGCTCTGGCGTTCGATCTCCGCCCACGGCGTGCTCGCGCACAGCGCGCGGTATTCGTCGAAGCCCTCGGTGTGCCGCTCGATGAACACCCGGTCCAGCGCCTCGGGATCACCGGGAGCCCGCTCCAGGATGGCCTTGGCCATGCCGCGCAGCAGCGCCATGTCGCCACCGATGCGCGGTTGCAGGTTCAGGGTGCTGGTCCTGGTCGACTTGAACAGGGCCATGTCGACGAACTCGTGCGGCACGATGGTGCGGGTCGCGGCGGCCTCCACCAGCGGGTTGACGTGCACGATGCGGGCGCCGCGGCGGTACGCGTCGGCGAGGGCCGTGAGCATCCGGGGCGCGTTGGAGGCGGCGTTGACGCCCATGATGAACAGCGCGTCCGTACTCTCCCAGTCCTTGAGGTCCGCGGTGCCCTTGCCGGTGCCCAGCGATGCCGTGAGGGCGCGACCGCTGGCCTCGTGGCACATGTTGGAGCAGTCCGGCAGGTTGTTCGTGCCCAGCTCGCGGGCCATCAACTGGTAGAGGAAGGTCGCCTCGTTGCCGAGCCGGCCGGAGGTGTAGTAGGCGGCCTGGTTCGGGTCGTCGAGCTCGCGCAGGGTCCGGCCGATCAGTTCGAAGGCGTCCTGCCAACCGATGGGGACGTAGTGGTCCGACGCGGGGTCGTACACCATCGGCTCGGTCAGCCGGCCCTGGTTCTCCAGCGCGAAGTCGCTCCACTGCTCCAACTCGGTCACCGTGTGGGCGGCGAAGAACTCGCGGCCGACCCGTTTGCGGGTCATCTCCCAGGTGACGTGCTTGATGCCGTTCTCGCAGATGTCCAGGTGCAGGCCCTTGGTGTCGTCCGGCCACGCGCACCCGGGGCAGTCGAAGCCGCCGTTCTCGTGATTCATCCGCATGACGGCCCGGGATCCGTCCACCACGGCACGCTCACCCAGCAGGAGGCCGGCCACACTCCTGGCGGCGCCCCAGCCCGCGGCGGGGTGCCGGTAGGGCCGAAATCGCGCGGGCTCCCCGGGCTCGGGGCCCACTTCGGGCTCGACCTGGTCCTGCGGGTCCTCGGAGGCGTTCACGACGATCCCCTTCCGGCGTCGGGGTGCGGGCCGGTCGGTACCACCGGGATCGCCGTGGGCGCCGGGTCGGCCGACGGGCTTTCCACCCCCGAGTCTCGATCGGCGGTGCGGGATCGGCGACTGCTGACGTCCGCCCGGGCGTACGCCGGCCGCCGGCACTCGGGCGGCTTCGGTCACCACGATCGCCTCCGGTGTCGGGGGCGGGGGCGACGTCGGTGTCGGGGGCGGGGGCGTGTCTGTGTCGGACGCGGTGTCGGAGGCGGGGGCGGTGTCGGTCCCGTCTGGGAGGGTTGGCCGTATGGCCCAACCGCTCAAGGACATGATCAACGCGACCTCCGTCGCCACCCTCGCCGACGGTGTCGCCGCCGCGCACGGCGCGTTCCCCCGCGATCGCTTCGTCGCCGGTGCGCTCGCGGGGCTCGACGGCCGGGAGCTCAAGGCCCGGGTCGGTCACGTGGCGCAAGCCCTGCACGCGGCCCTCGACCTGCCGTTCCCGCAGGCCGCCCCGATCCTGCGCGCGGCGACCGCGCACACCCGCCTGGACATGTGGAGCGGTTGGCCCGCCACCGACTACGTCGCCGTCCAGGGCGTCGACCACCTCGACGAGGCCATGTCCACGCTCGCCGTGATCACCCCCTTCGCGACCGCCGAGTTCGCGGTCCGCCCCTACCTCGACCGCGATCAGGACGCGGCGCTCGCGATCATCCGGGGTTGGGCCGACTCCGACGACGAACACCTGCGCCGTCTCGCCTCCGAAGGCACCCGTCCGCGCCTTCCCTGGGGCGCGCGCGTCCGCGGACTGATGTCCCCCGGTCCGACCCTCCCCATCCTCGAGCGGCTGCGCGACGACCCGAGCGAATACGTCCGCCGCTCGGTCGCCAACCATGTCAACGACATCGCCAAGGACCACCCCGACACGGCCCTGGACCTGCTCCGCCGCTGGCACGCGCAAGGCGGCACGCACACCGACCGCGTCGTGCGACACGCCGCCCGGGGCCTGCTGCGCGCGGGGCATCCCGAGGCGCTCGGCCTCGTCGGCGCGGCGCACGGCAGCGGCACGGTGGAATCCCTCACCGTCGCGGACACCGTCGCGACCGGGGACCGCATCCCCTTCACCGTCACCGTCCGGGCCGAGGGCCCCGGGCCGCTGCTGCTGAAGTACGCGGTCCGCCGCGACGGTTCCCGCCGGGTGTTCCACCTGGCCGAACGCGTCGCCCGAGCGGCCGACGACACCTTCACGCTCACCAGGTCGCACTCGTTCCGCCCGGTCACCACGCGCGCCGAACCCCCCGGTCCCCGCGACCTCGAAATCATCGTCAACGGCGAGGTCCGCGCGACGGCGCCCTTCACGCTGCTCCCGTGAGGTCCGCGCCCGGCGTCCGGCGGTCGTGATCGATCCTCGGCCCGAGGCCACGGGTGCGTCGTCGCGCCGGCGCCGAGTCGGTACCGGCCCGGCGCCGTGCCGCCGATCGCCGGCGGCCTACGCGGGCGAATACGCGCCGCCTGGCAGGACGACACCGGATGACATCCTGGCAGGTTGCTCGCCGAGGCGGCCTCCCCCGGGCGGGGGAGGCCGTTCCCCCGGCTCGGGGATCCGCCGACCCGGTGGCTCCGGCTTTGCTTGCCCCATGACGAGAACGACGACGAACACACCGAACGCCCCGGCCCGCGACGGGCTCCGAGTGGCACCACCACCCGGGCGCGGCGGCTCGATCCGCCGCGCACGAGGCAGGCTTGCGGCGCTCGCGCTGTTCTCCGTGGTGCTCGGCCTGGTGGGGTCCGGCGCGGCGGCGCCGGCGGGGGCGCTGCCGGCAGGTGCCCCGCAAGCCGACACACGGCAGGCCGAGACCGACATCAGGGCCCGGATCGAGGCGATCCCGGGGATGCGGGTGAGCGGCGAGAAGCCGGCCGCGCCGGGCATCCGCTACTTCGAGTTGACCTACCGCCAGCCGATCGACCACGAGCACCCCGAGCGGGGCTCCTTCGAGCAGCGGCTGAGCCTGCAACACCGATCGGTGGAGCGGCCGATGGTCCTGTACACCAGCGGATACAACCTCGGTGCCGGGCCTGGCTTCCGCTCCGATCCGGCCACCGTGCTCGACGGCAACCAGATCTACACCGAACAGCGCTACTTCGGCACCTCCCGGCCCGAGCCCGCCGACCTGGCGAACCTGACCATCCGGCAGGCGGCAGGCGATCACCATCGGCTGATCCAGGCGTTGAAGGGCATCTACCGGGGTGCGTGGATATCCACCGGTGGCAGCAAGGGCGGCATGACCACGGTCTACCACCGTCGCTTCTATCCCAACGACGTCGACGGCAGCGTCGTCTACTCCGCGCCCAACAACACCGACGACCGTGACGACAGCGCGTACGACGCGTTCCTCGCCACCGTGGGCACCCCCGAATGCCGGGCGGCGCTGCAGAATGCGCAACGCGAAGCGCTCGTGCGGCGCGACGAATTGGTGGCCCGCTATGGCCGGTGGGCCCAGGCGAACGGGGAAACGTTCGACACGCTCGGGAGTGTCGACAAGGCCTTCGAACTCGCGGTCCTGCGCCTGCCGATGATGTTCTGGATGTACGCGGGCGAGCCGAAGTGCGCCGGTGTGCCCACTCCGGCCGCGGCTTCCGACGAGTTGTACGCGTGGCTCGACGGGATCACCCGCTTCAGTGTCTACACCGACCGCAGCGTCGAGTTCTTCCAGCCCTACTTCTACCAACTCGGCACGCAACTCGGATACCCGCAGGTCGCCACGCCCCATCTCGACGGCCTGCTGCGCCATCCCGGGATCCAGGAGGTGCGCAGCTACGTACCACGCGACATCCCGCTGCGCTTCCAGCCCGGGGCGATGCGCGACATCGACCGGTGGGTGTGGTCTCGGAGCAGCGAAATGCTCTTCCTCTACGGCGAGAACGACCCCACGCGCGCGGAGCCGTTCCGGCCCGGGCCCGGCAGCCGGGACACGCAGGTGCGGATCGCGCCGCACGCCGGCCACAGCCTGACCATCGGGGCCCTCTCCCCCGCGGATGCCGCCGCCGCGACCGCCACGCTGCGCCGGTGGGCCCGGGTGTGACCGTGCCCCCGGCGGGCGATGCGACGCCCGCGCCGGGTCACGGGGTCCGGTCGGATGCCGTGACCCGGTCACGGGGGAGGTCACGTGCCGGCCAGTGCCTCGGTCGGGTCAGCCGGGAGGCGCGGATCGAGGGGTGGACGCCGGCGACCATGCCGACCAGGATCGCGCCGAGCGATCCCCCATGAGCCGCCCGCGAACGCAACTGCCCTCGGGCGTCCGCCGGTCGACCCGAGCGCCCCTCCAACTACCGGGTGGACGCCGTCGCGGCATCTCGTTCGCGGATGAACTCGTCCAGCCGGGCGAGTTGTTCGGCGGTGAACGCACTCTCGGGCACGGCGGTCACGCACCGCGGCGTCGTACGGATCACAAGCAGCCCGAACTCTCGCCGCACACCCAGGGAGGCCGACCAGAGCATGCTCGTGGTACCCACGCCGGGCCGTTCGCGGGTGAATCCCTCGTCGTCGAGCACGATGTCGATCACGCCCTGCCTGATCAGCGCGCGTACCTGCCTGGCATGGAGGAACAGCAGGGCGAGCACGAAGAAGAACAGCCAGACGCGCATGAGTCCCTCCTGCGTGAAGACGGCCAGGACCGCGACCGCAGGCAACGCGACCAACCCCAGGCGGCCCCACTTCCGGTATGCCGCGAACATCGCCGCGGCACCGGTCCGCCACGTGTAGGTGTACGTCGTCGAGATCAGCATGTGCGGATGCTAGAGGCAGCGCGAAACACCCGATCCGGCGGCCCTCCTCGGCCGCCGGCCGAGCCCGGTCGACAACTCCCCGGCCCGACCGCACGATCGGGCAATCCACCCCCGGATCCGCTGTGAGCGGATAAGCCCTCAGCGGATCCGCTCAGGGCAGATCGGCTTGGAACCACCGTGCGTCGCGGCCCAGGGTGGAGGCATGAGCGATGACACGAAGCTTTTCCCCGAACGCACCCGAAACGAGCTGTACGCCAAGCGCGTCCTGCTCCTCGACGGCCCGTTGGACGACGACAACGGCACGCTGCTCACGACGCAGTTGCTCAACCTGGCGGCGGAGGACCCGTCCGAGGACATCGCGCTGTGGATTCACTCGCCCGGTGGCTCGGTGCCCTCGATGCTCGCGATCCGCGACGTCATGCGGCTCATCCCGTGCGACGTGTCCACGCTGGTGCTCGGAATCGCCTACAGCGCGGGCCAGTTCCTGCTCTCCGCGGGAACACCGGGCAAGCGCCGGGCGCTGCCGCACTCCCGGGTGTTGATGCATCAGGGCTCCGCCGGGATCGCCGGGACCGCCGTCGACGTCGAGTTGCAGGCCAACGACCTCCGGCACACCCGGGACACGGTGCTCGGCCTCATCGCGCAGGACACCGGGCAGCCCGTCGAGCGCATCTTCGAGGACTCGCTGCACGACCGCTGGTACACCGCCCGGGAAGCGCTCGACTACGGCTTCATCGACGCGATCGTGCAGGACTTCCACGAGGTCGCACCGCGCGGTGCCCGCCGCAGCCCGCAGAACGCCGGATTCCGGGGAGTGTCGCGATGAGCACCTACACGATTCCGAACGTCATCACCCGCGACTCCCGCGGCGAACGCATCATGGACGTGTACTCACACCTCCTCGCCGAGCGCGTCATCTATCTGGGGACGGGCATCGACGCGGGCGTGGCCAACGCGCTCGTGGCGCAGTTGTTGTTCCTGGAGGCGGACAACCACGAACGCGACATCCAGTTCTACATCAACTGCGAGGGCGGCGACCCCAGCGCCATGCTGGCGGTGTACGACACCATGCGGTACATCCGTTCGGAGGTCGCCACCACATGCGTGGGGCAGGCCGTCGCGGTGGGCGCGGTCCTGCTCGCCGCGGGCGAACCCGGCAAGCGCGCCGCCCTGCCCCACGCGCGGGTGGTGCTCCATCAACCCGCCGCGCAGGGACGCGGCACGATCCCGGACCTGATCCTGCAGGCCGACGAAGTGGTGCGTGTCCGCGCGGACATCGAGCGCATCCTGTCCCGGCACAGCGGTCAGAGCACGGCCACCCTGCGCGCGGACACCGACCACGACCGGGTCTTCACCGCGACGGGAGCGAAGGAGTACGGGCTCGTCGACGTCGTGCTCGAGGAGCGCTGAGGCGCCCCGACCGGCGCGTCCCGGCTCCCCGACGGCGTACGGTCACGCCGCCAGCGCGAAGGCGGCATGGCAGACCGGGGTCGAACGACCCACGGGGCGGGTGCTCCTCAGGTTCTCGCTGACCGCGAGGGTCAGATCGACGAGGCCCACCCCCAGGGCGCCGCCGACGGCCGCGATCATCTCGCTCGACGGCTCCTTGATGCCGCGCTCCACCTCGGAGAGGTATTGCGGCGACACACCCGCGCGGCCCGCCGTCTCGACGAGTGTCTCGCCGCGATCGTGGCGCAGCGAACGAAGCTGCTCACCGAGCGCGTGCCGCCACAACGGCTCGCGGCTCGGCGCGGCGGCGCGCCGCGGCTCGGGTGCGCGGTGCCCGTTGTCGGCGGCACGGGGCGAACGCTTGTCGTCGGCGGCACGGGGCGAAAGCGGTGGGGCGGTCTCGGCCATGCCTCATGGTAGGCCGCCCCCCGCCGTGTTTCGAAGTTGTCCGCCCGCAGCGGAATCCGGCGAGCCGCGCGCCGGGTGCGCCCGGGTTTCCGGTAATTGCCTCGACGGCGGTGTCGGGTCGGTAGTGGGATCTCCCGGTGGACCAGGTGAGGGGTGTCTCTTGTCCGAGGTGACCGAGCGTCCGGCCGCAGCCGCCGGCGAGGTGCTGTTGGGGGGTGAACCGCCGGTCGTCCGGCTCGGCTTCGGCACGATGCGGTTGCCGGGACCGGGGGTGGGGCGCGCCGATGGACCACGCCGAAGCGGTACGCACGCTGCGCCGCGCGGTACCGCTGGGCGTCGGCCTGATCGACACGGCCGACGCGTACGGGCCTTGCGCAGCGAGGAGTTGATCGCCGAGGCGCTGTACCCGTACCCCCGGATCGACCTCCATCACCTGCACCGCGTCGACCCGACGTCGCCGTCGCCCGGATCGAACTGTCGAACGACGAGGTCGCCGCTTTGACGCCCCGGTGGTCCGACGTCGCACGGTGACGGCGGATCGTCCCGCGCACCCGTGGTACCCCGGGGATCGTGATCACGACACGTCGCGTCGCAGTGCCCGACCGGCCAACGCGCCCGTGGGTCGTCCGTCGCGCAGTGCGGCGGTCCCGTTCACCAGGACGTGCCGCATGCCGCGGGCGTAGCTTGCCGGATTCGCGTACGTCGCCGTGTCCAGCACGTCCTCGGCCGAGAAGATCGCCACGTCGGCGTGTGCCCCGACCCGCAGCGCCCCTCGGTCCCGCAGGCGCAGCGTCGTCGCGGGCAGGCTCGTCATCCGCCGGACGGCCTGCTCCAGCGTCACGATCCCCTCGTCGCGCGCGTAGCGCCCCAGCACCCGGGCGAAGGTCCCGAAGGCCCGAGGATGCACGGGATGGTCGGTGAAGCGTTCGTCGACCGCCGGGGCGTCCGAGTCCGAGCCCACCGACACCCAGTCCCGCTCGAAGGCGAGTCGGATGTTGTCCTCGTTGCCGATGAAGTAGGCCGCGTCGGCGTGCGGCGCGGCGAGGACGATGTCCAGCAGCGTGGTGACCGGGTCGACGTCGCCTCGGGCCTTCGCGATCTCCGCGACGGTGGATCCGGGCGTGACACCGATGTCCGGATGGTGCGACAGGATCACGATGCCCTCGGCGCCGCCGCTCATCCGCCACAGGCTCTCCCAGTCACCGCCGTCGCGCACCGCGTCGGCGATCGCCGACCGCTCCCGCGGAGCGCCGAGACGCTCCCGGAGCCGCTCCGGTCCACCGAGGTGGAAGGGCGGCGGGATGGCGAACGCCAAGGCCGTACTGCCGGCCGCGTACGGGTAGATGTCGGCGGTGACGTCGACACCGGCCGCCCGGGCCGACTCGATCCGGTTCAGGACCTCGCGCATCTTGGTCCAGTTGTCACGGCCCGCGGTCTTCAGGTGATAGATCTCGGCGCGCGCACCGGAGGCCCGGGCGATGTCGAGGAGTTCCTCGACGCCTTCCAGGAGGCGATCGCCCTCGTTCCGCAGGTGCGAGATGTACAGCGCGTCATACCGTGCCAACACACGTGCGTAGGCGATGAGTTCGGACGTGGCGGCGTAGGTGCCCGGCGGGTAGATCAGCGCGGAGCCGACCCCCAGCGCACCGTCCGCCAACTCCTGCTCCAGGAGCGCGCACGCGCTGCCGATGTCGTCGTCGCTCAGCGGGCGATTCTCGAGCCCGGCGACGGACATCCGCAGATTGTCCGCCCCGACGAAGCTCGCCACGTTGTGACCGACGCCGCGCGACTCGAGGTCCTCCAGGAACTCCCGCAACCGAGGCCACGAGCGGCGGGCTCCCTCGGGGACCGCGCCGAACTCGATCATCCCCTCGGTCATCACGCCGGCCACCGGACCGAGCGAGACGCCCTCGCCGAAGACCTGCGTGGTGACACCCTGGTAGAGGTCCGACAGGCCCCGGGGGTCCGTCTGAAGCGTGAAGTAGGCGTGGCTCAGCACGTTGACGAAGCCGGGGCAGACCACACAGCCCCGCGCGTCGATCTCGTCGCGCCCCCGGGTCCCGCCGACATCCCCGATCGCGACCACCCGCCCGGCGTCGATCGCGACATCGCCGTCGAACGCGGGCGATCCGCTCCCGTCGACGACGGATCCTTCGCGGACAACGAGATCGACCTGCATACGGAACCTCTTCGAGTACGGGTGGGCCGGTTCCCCGGTGGCGCCCCTCAGTATCGCCGCGGCCGGGCCCACGGGGTTCGGACCCGCGCACGAGCGATACGTCGAAGGTGTGTCCATCCGTACGAAGACGAAGACGAGGAAGAAGACGGCCACGGAGACGAGGGCGGGGAGGGGGGACGGGGACGAACGCGAGGAGCAAGCCTCGACCGGACCACGAAGCCTCGACCAAGGGCCCCGACCCCGTCCGGGCGCGCCCGCCCCGACGCCGACCCGACCGCGCGCCCGCTACCCGGCCGCGACGTCGGACCCTACGCTGCTGTGCGTGGTTGTCGTGCAGGCCGAGATCGCCGATTCCGGAGGCGTACGTGGTGCGTGACGGTGGGAGCTTCGACGTCGTCGTGGTCGGGGGCGGGCACAACGGCCTGGTCGCGGCCGCGTACCTGGCGCAGGCGGGCCGCTCGGTGCTGGTGCTGGAGCGGCTCGACGAGGTCGGCGGCGCGGCGGTGTCCTGTCGGCCGTTTCCCGGGGTCGACGTGCGCCTGTCGCGATACTCCTACCTGGTCAGTCTGCTGCCTCGCAAGATCGTCGACGACCTGCGGCTGCCCCTCACGCTGCGCCGACGCCGGGTCGGCTCGTACACCCCGCTCGGCGCTCGCGGCCTGCTCGTCGACGCCGCGGACCACGAACGCACCCGCGCCGAACTCACCCGCTTCGCGGGCCCGCGCGAGGCCGACGCGTGGGAGCGCTTCGGCGCGGCCACGGCGCGACTGGCCCGTCGGGTGTTTCCCACCCTGACCGAACCGCTGCGCTCCGCGGCCGAATTCCGCCGGCTCGTGGACGACGAACGCCTGTGGGAAGCACTGTTCGCGCAACCCCTGTCCGGCCTGATCGAGGCGGAGTTCGCCGACGACACGGTGCGCGGCGTGCTGGCGACGGACGCGCTGATCGGCACGTTCGCCCCGATGGACGACCCCGCGCTGCGGCAGAACCGCTGCTTCCTCTATCACGTGATCGGCGGTGGCACGGGGGATTGGGACGTACCGGTCGGCGGCATGGGAGCCGTCACCTCGGGCCTCGCCGACACGACCCGCGCCGCGGGCGCGCGGCTGCTCACCGGGGCCTCGGTGACCGCCGTGGATCCGGACGGCGAGGTGCGGTACACGATCGGCGACCGGGACCATCGCGTCACGGGCGGGCACGTACTGGCCGCCGTCGCTCCCGACACGCTGGCCCGTCTGCTCGGCGACACTCCGGACGGGCCCGCGCCGGAGGGATCACAGCTCAAGGTCAACATGGTCCTGGCCCGGCTGCCGCGACTGCGCGACCCGCTCGCGGACCCGCGCCGGGCCTTCGCGGGCACCTTCCACGTCAACGAGGGGTACGCGCAGCTCGCGGCGGCGTACGACCGCGCCGCGACCGGGGGGATGCCGACCCTGCCGCCGGGCGAGATGTACTGCCATACCCTCACCGACCCCTCCATCCTGGGTCCGGGCCTCCAGGCGGCGGGCGCGCACACGCTGACACTGTTCGGCCTGCACATGCCCGGACGCCTGTTCGCCCACGACAACGACGGCGCCAGGGCGAAGGCACTGCGCGCGACGCTCGACTCGGTCGACAGCGTCCTGGCCGAACCGATCGAGGACTGCCTGCTGCGCGACAGCGACGGCAACCCGTGTCTGGAGGTCCGCACGCCGCTCGACCTGGAGCACGAACTCGGCCTGCCGGCGGGGCACATCTTCCATCGGGACCTGTCCTGGCCGTACGCGCAGGACGCCGAGACGCACGGCACGTGGGGCGTCGAGACGGCCCACGAGCGAATCCTGCTCTGCGGAGCCGGCGCGCGCCGCGGCGGCGGCGTGAGCGGTATCCCCGGCCACAACGCGGCCATGGCGGTCCTGGGGACGAGTCCGGCCCGACGCGCGCGTTGAGCGGGTCGAAGCCGGGGCGGGCGCCGCGTTCGGGTCACTCCTGCCGACGGGGTCGGGCCGGAAGGATGACGGCCGCGGTCGCCAGGAGGCCGAAGGCCGCCGCGGAGGCGATCGTGCGCACGGTGTTCCAGCGGTTCCAGTCGTCCTCGTAGTCGGCCCTGGCCGAGGTCAGTTCGGCCGGGGACGCGTTGGCGGCGACGTCCGCGAGGTCCTCGTTGAGCGGCACGCTGCGGGTCATGGTGATGCCGAAGCCGCCGATCAGATAGACCACGAGCGCCGCCCCGATCAGCCAAACGGCCGTCGCCCGCGGCCCGAGCACGCCCCATGCCAGGCCCAGGGCCACCGCCGTGAACCCGATCGCGCCGAAGAACGACAACGCGAACGGGCCGTTGCGCACGACGCTGTTGATCGCCTTCATCGCGGATACGTAGGTGTCGTCGTCCACTTTCGCGAGGCCGCCCGTGACGGACACCTCGTAGGCGTAGAAGAAGCCGGTGATCGCGCCCATGGCGAGGAGCGCGACCCCCAGACCCGTTCGCAGGGCACGGGGCATGGTGGTCTCCCGACAATTAATCGTACTCCCAGGTTCGATTAATAATCGAACCGCCGGGTACTCTTGTCAACGCCCGAGACCGAGACCGAGACCGAGACCGAGACCGAGACCGAGACCGAGACCGAGACCGAGACCGAGACCGAGACGGCGCCGGAAGCCGAGCCGGAAGCCGGAACCGGAACCTGGAACCGAACCGACAGGCCACGAACGAAGGGCCGAACAAGTGAGCGCCGAACCCGAACCCCGCAACCGAAGGGGTCGCCCGCGCCTGGGCGAAGAGGAGGGGCGCCGGACCGCGATATTGGAGGCCGCCTTCGACGAACTGTCCGAACGGGGCTACACGGCCGCCACCATGCTCGGCATCGCGCGCCGCGCCGGCGCCTCCAAGGAGACCTTGTACAGCCGATTCGGCGACAAGCGCGGCCTCTTCGCGGAGCTGATCCGGCACCAGGCCGAGCAGACCAACGCCCGCGCCGCCACCGCGCTCGCCCGGGACCTCCCGCCGCGCGAGGCCCTGACCGGCTTCGCCGCGGGTCTGCTGCGGCTCCTGCTCGGGCCGCGCTCGGTCGCCATCAACCGCGCCGCGATCACCGCGCCCGAACTGGCCGAGACGCTCCTCGAACAGGGCCGGCACACCACCGGACCCATGGTCGCCCGCTACCTCGCCGACCTGTCCGCCGACGGCATCCTGGCCATCGACGACCCCGAGGACGCCTTCCGGCTCCTCTACGGCCTGGTCGTCGCCGACAGCCAGATCCGGGTCCTGCTCGGCGAACTCCCGCCCACCGACCTCGACCGGCGCGCCCGGACGGCCGTCGACCGCTTCCTGACCCTGACCGCGGGCGCACGCCTCGACGCCGCCCGGTGACCGCTCCGCGTCGGCCGCGCATACTCCCGACGCGCGGGCCGACCGCGTCCGCCCCGATCCGCCACGACCCGCCGCCCCGACCGAACAACCGTTCGCCACAACGTACTTCGGTCCCGAATCCGACCGCCGATCAGCAACTTTCATTGCTACTCACCGCCGATCACGCCGTGTAAGCGTCACGGACGCCGAGTTCGCCGCCGATCGCGACTCCGCGTTCGACCGCGCGGTCCGGTTGCTCGGTCCCCGGCGGGCCTGACCCAAGTCCGGACCGAACGCTCTGACCCCGAGTCCGGACCCCAAGCCCTTGGCCCCGCCCCGGGGTTCGGCGGGCGGGCGGCTCGTCGGCTCGCGCCCGCCCGGCGAACCCGACGTGGCGTCCGCCCGAAACCCTCACACACGAGGGCGGCGCGCCCTAGCCTGAAATGGGATCGGTTCCGCGCGCGACGCGGTGACCGTTGGGGGGCCGTGCCGGTTTTCGGTCGCGGTGAAGCAGTGGGGGTACCGGGATGTCAGTCAATACGGCACGCGCGAACGTCCTCGGCAAGACCCTGTGCGCGGGGTCCGTCGCGGGATCACTGGTCGCCTGCGGGGTGGTCGTGCAACAGGCGGCGCCCGCGCTGACCGTCGAGGTCGCCCGCATCATGATGGCGCAGGGCGGCGCGATCACGATCAAGCAGGCGCTGAAACTCACGGTGTCGGTTCTCGGGCCGATCGTCCTCGACCAACTGACCGGCACCACCGGGTCGGGAGGCGGCGTGACCCAGGTGGGGACCAAGGCCGTCGAGAACGACTGGACGATCGTGGTGCGGCGGAAGGTCGGCGCCACCGTGCAGAACACCGGGTACAAGGTCGCCTACGCGGGCAAGGTGCACGTGATCACCAACGGCCGGACCATCCAGACCTTCGAGCCCAGCAAGAAGCTGATCACCATCGACGCGGCCTCCGACACGCCCACCACCGTCGCCGTCGTCGACAGCCTGGAGCAACCCGCGCGCAGTTCGGGCAAGTTCCGGGTCCTGGCGGCCGGCAAGTACACCGACTTCGACTTCGACACGGACAAACGGTCCGGCTCACGCAAGGGGACGGACCTGCACGTGACGCTCAGTGGCCCCTCCGGCGCACACGGCGCGGTGTACGCGAACTACTCCGGCGAGGGCAAGCCGGCCCTGTCCGACTGCGTCACCGTTCGACCCGACGCGTGGACCACCGACTTCGGCAAGCTGAACATGCGCAAGCCGTACTGCGTACAGACCAGCGAGGGCCGGTTCGGCACCTTCGGCATCAGCAGCACCGGCGAATACTCCTACACCATGTGGCAAACGGCGTCGAGCCTCACCTGAGGCGGTCGCGGCCGGACGGCGCCGGACGGGCTCGCCCTCGCCCGGAGCGGTCCGGCCGCCCGCGCTCAGCCGGACGGGTCCGGCGGTTCCGGCACCGTCCGGTCGCCGAGATCCGCCAACCGTCGGAGCTCGTCCCGCGCGGACTCGCGTTCCTCGGGGCTGAGTTGCACCGCGACGGCGCGCGTGATCGTGGCCGTGGCGGTCTCCTCGTCCCCCAGGCGCCCGGCGACATCCGCGCGCAGCACGAGCAGGCGCAGCAGTTGCGCGGGCGTTGGCCGCTCGTCCGCGAGGTCCAGCACCCGGTCGATGATCCTGGCGGCACCCGCCGGGTCGTCCTTGGAGTCCGCGAACAACGAGGCATGGTGCAGCGCCCGGGCGAACGTCTCCTCGGGGGCGGGCCGATGGTGTTGTTCACCGCTGGTCGGCTGCCCGATGCGCAGGCAGTTGCCGCCCGGATCGGTGACGAGGAACTGCCGCACCCCGTAGGACATTTCCTTCAGCGGCCCGATGCGCGGCAGTCCGCGGGTCGGGATCCGTCCATACGTCGCCTTCAGGCCGGCCCGGAACGCCTCGTACAGTCCGTCCACGTCCGCGGTGTGGATGTAGCACGTGCTGTACGACTCGGCAGGCTCGTACCGCTTCAAGCCGAAGAACTGGAGTTCGATGTCACCGCGTTCGACGACGGCGTAGGGATTGGGGCTCTTCTGGAGGTAGGTCGTCTCGAAACCGAGCGCCACATAGAAGTCGACGACGGGTTGGATCGTCCGGCACGGCAGAATCGGAACAGTCTTCTCGCCCATCCGCACAGCCTAGCCGGCCCGATATCCGCCGCTCGCCCGACGGCCGCCCACGCTACGGCCGGGCACCCGAAGGGCGTTCGGCCGAAGGGCGTTCGGCCGAAGACTGCCCCTCGTGGCGGGCGCCGGCGGCCTCGACCCACCGGCGGGCATGAACGCGCCCGATGCCGGATCCCGCCGCGCCGATGCGGTGGGTGCGGCGGGGTCACACGTGCGACGGTAGGACGTGCCGCGGATGTAGTCGTTCCAGTCGTCCCGAGGCAGTCCGGCACCGGCCCGGCGACACACGGTCGCCGCGGCGGCGTCGACACCGATCCCGTAGCTCTGGATCGGCACATGTTGTCCGGCGGCGTACAGCGTGTCGCCGTCCGCGCTGAACGACAGCGCGTGGATGACGTCCCCCGGGGTCGCCAGCGGCGCTCCGATCGGTTGGGCGGACGCCGTGTCCCACAGCCTGAGCGAGCCCTCGTCGCCGGCGACCGCCAGGACTCGACCATCGGGAGAGAAGGCCAGCGCCGAAACGTACTGGTACGTAACGGTGTTCGGGTCGGTGAGCACGCCGAGCCGGCGCTGGAGCCCGCCGTCCCACACGATGGCACTGCCGGAGAACTCCCCGGCGGCGAGGAGGCGCCCGTCCGCGCTGAACGCCAACGCGGACGTCTTGCCGGGGCTGCGCGCGGTCCGGATCGGCTCGCCGGAGGGCAGGCCGACCACTTGGCCTCGGCCGGTGATCAACATGCGCCCGTCGGGGCGCAGCGCGAGGTGGTTCCCGCCGGCTCCCGCGATCGTCCGAGTGGCGGTCCGGGTGGCGATGTCCCATTCCAGGACGGTCGGTTCATCGTTCCCGGGGTTGTGGGACAACAAGAGGGTGCGGTCGTCCGGTCCGAAGGCGACCGCCGAGACGGGTTCACCGCCGAGCACGGCCAGGTCGACGGTCGAGGTTTCCCGGCGCTCCACGGTGTCCCACAAGGACAGGCGCGCGGAGTCGCCGGTGCCGTGGACCAGTCGTCTGCCGTCGGCGCCGAACGCGAGGTACACGCCACACCCCGGGCGGCACGATGCCTCCCTCGGCCCGCCCACGGTCTCCCGCGCACGCACATCGAGGATGCGAAAGCCGAGTCGCTCGCCGGCCGCGGTCGGCGAGGCGACCGCGAGCAGCGACCCGTCGGGGCTGAACACGCTTGCCACGACCGGTCTTTCCTCCCATCGGGCGTCGGCGGCCAGACCCAGTGACAGGGTTCGCACGGTCGATCCCCAGGACCCCGTGGGCCCGCCGAGGTAGCGGATCCAGCCGGCCGCCGGATCGATTCTCAGGTCCGCCGCGGTTTCGCCGGCCAGGACGTACCGGTACACCGGCGGCCCCTCGCGATCGACCCTCCACAGCAGGATCTCGGCGCCGTCGGAGGCGACCAGGAACCGACCGTCGGCGCTGAACTCGACCTGCTTGAGGTCGGCGTGGGTGATTTTGGTCCGTTCCCGGCCCGAGGCGATGTCCCAGCTGCGCACCTCACTGTCGGAGACGACGACGAGTTGCCCGCCGTCGGGGGTGAACCGAACGCGTTCCTGGAGGCATTCCGCGGTCGTGACCCGAGGGGCCCAGGGCGTGTCCAGACGCCGGCGTTCGGCTGTGTCCCACAACTGGAGCGACTGCCCCGGCACGCACAGCGCCAGCAGCCGATCGTCGGGACCGACGACCGCGTCGGGGAAGGCGCCGTCGACGGTCGCCATGACCCGCCGCTCACGCAGGAGTCGGGTCAGTCCGAACTGCACCTGCGACCAATCGGCCCCCACCGGTTCGCCCGTGGGCTCCTGGCGGCCCTCCCGCAGTTCCAGAAGCACGTCGCGGCGCCGCGTATCCCACAGCCGGACCACGTACTCGTGCGGGGCGGTGTCGTAGGTGATCAGCGCGCGGCCGCTCGTCGTCGTCTCGGCTCCGCCGAAGACCGACGTCAGCGGCGTCCCGTCGCGCCGCCCCGTGGCCACCTCGTGCAGCACCAGCGTCTCCTCGTACTCGCCGACGAACAGGGGAAGCATCCGCGCGTCGGAGCGGATCGCCCCCGCCCTCCGCGTGTCCTGCCCCAGCCCGGGCATCGACCGGATCGCGCGGTGGGTGTCGACGCTCCACTCGGTGACGCCGGCCGCGCCCACGCTGAGCAGCGTGCGCCCGTCGGCGCTCAGACCTCGCATGGTGTCGGCGTCCGTGTTCGGATCGGTGAAGGCGTCCTGCTCCTTCTGGGACATGGCCGCGAGCAGCCCGGAGCGGGTTTCCGGGAGATCGGCCAGCCGCCAGGCCGCGACACTCAGACGCATCGCCAGGAGGGGGTCGGACAGCCGCAGGGTGGCGGCGACACCGGCGACGCGGCGGGCCTCGGCCTCGATCCGCCGGCGCTCGCCCAACCGGTTCTGTTGCCACGCGACCGAGGCCACCAGGAGGGTCAGCACCACCAGGATCGACGACACGGCGAGGCGCAGGGTCCGGCGGCGCCGTTCGCCCGACCGCGCGCCGATCGACGCGGTGACGAAAGCGCGTTCGAGCGGGGTGAGATCCGGCGAGCGATCCGGGTGCGGACCGAAGTGTTCCTCGACCATGGCCAGGCGCAGTCCGCGGTACACGGCGGCCGCGTCGCGACCGAGTTCGTCCCAGGTCGTGGCCGCCTCGGTGAGGTGCCCCCGCACACGCAGCCGTTCACGGTCCTCCTCGATCCAGGCGCGCAGCCGGGGGCAGGCGGTGAACACCGCCTCGTGCGCGATGTCCACCATCTCCCCGTCCAGCACCACGATGCGGGCCCGAACGAGCCGTTCGAGCACGTGCGCGACCGTGCTCGGGTCGTCGGCGGTGAACCGGTCCCGGTGGGTGGGGCATCGGGTGTCCGGGGTTCCCTGTCCTGGGGTGACCAGGCGCAGCAGGATGCGGCGGGCGGTCGCGATCTGCGCGGGTGTCGATGCGGCGTAGAGGTCTTCGGTGGTGCGGGCGATGGCGCCGCGCAGGCCGCCCGCCGCCTCGAAGGTCTCCTCGGTCAGCGCCCGGCCGCGACGCCGGCGCCAGGTTTCCCGCAGGGCGTGTGACATCAGCGGCAGGGCCGCGGGCTCGTTCGCGATCTCGGCGACGATCCGGGCGGTCAGGCCGCGTTCCACGATCAGCCCGCACGCGGCGGCCGGTCCGATGATGGCCTGGCGCAGCTCGTCGGAACCCATCGGCGGCACCGCGAGCGTGCCTTCGCGGATCGCCTCGAAGAGTTCGGGAAACTCGGCGCAGCGCCCGAAGAAGTCCGCCCGTACCGCGACGACGACCCGCGCGCCGTGTTCGGGCCGCCCCACGGTGAGCAGCAGGTCGACGAAGCACGCGCGTTCCCCCGGATCGGTGCACAGGGTGAAGATCTCCTCGAACTGGTCCACGACGATCACGGTGCCCGGGCGGGTGTTCGCCGGCGACAACGCGCCTTCGTGGGTGCGAGCCGGCTGCGGGCCGGGCGTCAGCAGGCGGATCGCGGGCGGACGTTCGCCGTCGGTGGGGCCGTGCCGCAGGTGCCAGACGAGCCCGGCCCGCAGCAGCGACGTCTTGCCGCTGCCGGACGGACCGAGCACCGTGACGAACGGCCGCTTGCGAACGAACCCGGCCAGTCGCTCGACGAGTTCGTCGCGGCCGAAGAAGCGTGCGTGGTCGTCGACTTCGAACCGCGCCAGACCCGGGTACGGGGAGGCGGCCGGGTCGCGGTCGGCGGCCGATTCCTCCGAGGCCACCCGTACCGTCTCGTGCCAACGCAGCTCCCAGGCGGCGGTGTCGCCGCCGCACGCGCGAACGTAGGCGAGGGTGACGGCCAGTGAGGGAAGCCGCTCGCCCGCGGCGGCCTGTGCCAGCGTGGCCGTCGAGTAGCCCGCCCGCGAGGCCATCTCCCGATAGGTGAGGCCGCCGCTCTTTCGGCGCAACTCCCGTAGCTCGTAGGCGAGATGCGCGACCGGCCCGGCCGTCGGATCGAGCGGTCGCTCACGACGTCCCACGTATCCCCCGATCACGTGTGAAATCCGAGCCCTCACGCTACGGATCGGGTCATGCACCCGCAAGCGATCCGCGCGGGGCCGCCCGGCGCCCCGATCCGGGCGCACCCTCGGGTGCACAACCACCGATCGCGACACGACGGTGGGGCCGGTCCCGCCTCGGACCGGCCCCACCGCGGCGCGGGATCGACTCCGCCGTCACTCCACCGGAGCAGCCGCCTCGTCCTCGGGCAGCGGCGCTCGGCCGACGAGCGCGCGCGGCGCCGGCGCCTTGCCGCAGAACGCCGACTCCAGGGTGTCGCCCAGGATCGTGTTCACGGTGCCGTTGTTGGTGACGTTGGCCACCGAGGTGACGCTGCGCCGGCCGTCACGAGTGGTGAACGCGTAGGTGTAGTAGCCCTGCACGGTCCCGGTGTGCCCGTAGACCGAGATGCCGCAGGAGAGATCCCGTCGGCGCAGGCCCAGCCCGTAGAAGCGGGTCCCCGAGGTGTCGCTGGGCGTCATCCGCACCATCTGGTCCAGCAGGTCGGCGCGCAGCAGTCGGCCGCCCAGCAGCGCCGAGACGAATCGGTCGAGGTCGCCCGGGCTGGAGATCATCGCTCCGGCCGACTGGGCCCAGGAGACGGTCTGTTCGGTCGAGTCCACGAGCGGTGCGCCCGCCTCGTCCGGGGTGAGGTAGCCGCGGACGCTCTTGCCGGCGATGCCCGTCGCGGGGTGCACGTACCGGGTGTCCCGCAGGTGCAGCGGGCCGATGATCCGTCGCTCGTACTCCTGTTGCACCGTGCGGCCGGACAACTTTTCGATCAGGGCCCCGACGACCACGAAGTTGCTGTTCGAGTACTGGTAGGTGGTGCCCGGCACGGCCGTCGCGGGATGCGCGGTGGACAGCGCGATGAGTTCGTCGTATGTGAAGACCTTGTCGCGCACCGCCTCGAAGCCCGGGACGGTTCGGGCGAACATGTCGTTCGAGTAGTCCCACAGCCCGCTCTTGTGCGTGAGCAGATGGCGCACGGTGATCCGGGTGTCCGGCAGGACGCCGGGCAGGTAGCGGTCGACGGGCGCGTCCAGGTCGACGACGCCCTCGCCGACCAACTGCATGAGCACGACGGTGGAGAAGGTCTTCGTCACGCTGCCGATGCGAAACCGCGCGTTCGTGTCCATGCCGGCGCCCGTCGCGGTGTCGCTCACGCCGGCCGTCTCGCGGTACACGGTGCGACCGTCGTCGATCCGGGTCATCGCCCCGGGAGCACCGGCCGCCAGTGTCCGGGTCAGCACATCGCGCAATCCCGCGAGGTCCGGTGCCGGGAGGGTCGCCGTGCCCTGCGAGGTTGATGAGCCGGCCGCCTCCGGGCCCGATACCTCGACCGCCGCCGCGGGGCCGACGGTAACGGCCGCGGCCAGCAGTGCGGTTGCCGCCGCGGTGCGTGTTCGTGAAATGCGTCGCAAGAGGTTGCTCCCATGTTCTTCGAACATTCTCGGCCGGGACGTCGAAGGCTCGCCGAACATGCCGGCCCACCGGGCCGGGGGCGACGCGGAGTGCGCACACCCGATCCCGTCGGCCCTCGAATTCCCGTCGGCCCGACGGTAGTCGATCAACGCACGCGGCTCGCCCGAAGCGTGACCGGCACGTGGGGGTGACGCGTGGGGGGGAGCGGTTCGGTCGCCGCATCGGTCTCGGGCGTCGGGGCCGCCGTGCGCGACGGCGGCCCCGATCGCCGCCGGCGGGTTACCGAGTCGTCCGCGACAGGTGGGTCTTGGCGTCCTGGTACGTGCCGGCGCCGGCGGAGTCGGCTCGGGTGTAGACGAGGTGCAGCACGCCGGACCCGAACGTCTTCGACGAGATCAACCGCAGCGGAATGCTGTCCTCGCCTTCGTCGAACAACCGCATGCCCTTGCGAACCACGATCGGGTGCACCAGCAGGTGCAGCTCGTCCAGCAGGCCGACTTCCAACAGCCGGCGCACGATCGAGATCGAGCCGCTGAGCGAGATGTCCCCGCCCGGCTCGTTCTTCAGGGCGGTGACGGCTGCCACGAACTCGCCTTCGAGCTGCTCGGAATTGCGCCACGTGAAGTCGAGTTTCCGCCCCGACACGACGATCTTGCGCGCGTCGCCCAGCACCTTGGCGAAGGCCGCGTCCTCACCGCCGGCCGCCTCCCGCTCCGGCCACGCCCCGGCGAAGCTGTCGTAGGTCTTGCGGCCGAGCAGAATGGTGTCGGCGGTGCCCAGCATCGAGCCGACCGCGGCGCCCATCTCGTCGTCGAAGTAGGGGAAGTGCCACTGGTCGGGTGCCTCCACGACGCCGTCGAGCGACACGAACAGGCCGGCGGTGATCTTCCTCATGGTGGTCCCCAGGGTGTCGAAGGTCGGTGAACTCTGTCATGGGGTTGACGACCGCCGGCGGCAGAACTCATCGCGGTTCCGCGATCGTTTCACGAGACATCGCGAAACCGACGGCACCCGCGCCTCGACGCGCGGCGTGCCGCTCCCGTGGGCGCGGCCTCGGTCGGCGGACCCGGACCGGCCTTCGACGAGCGCTCGCCGCCGACCGCGGTCCGCACCCTCAGCGCGGCTTCGACCGCGTGTCGTCGCCGGGTTCGGCCTCGCTCGGGTTCCCGGCGGGGGACGCCACGAGGAAGCCCCGCGCCGGGTCCTCGACACGGCCGAGAACCGGCGGCAGCGGAATGTCCGCCGCGACGCGGAACCCGCCTTCCGGGCGATGCCCGGTCTCCAACGTGCCGCCGTGCAGGACCACCCGCTCACGCATGCCGACCAGGCCGTACCCGCCGCCCGCCAGGCCGGCCGGCACCGCGGCGCCCGCACCGTCGTCGAGCACCTCGACCGCGACCCGGTCGGGGAGGTAGCGCACGCGCACGCACGCCCGCGCGTCGCCCGCGTGCTTGCGCGCGTTGGTCAACGCCTCCTGCACGATCCGGTACAGGGTCAGCCCCGCCGCCGGCGGCAGCGGCCTCGGCTCGCCCGTCTGCTCGAAGTCGACGGGCAGGCCGGCCGCGTCCGACTCGGCGATCAGGTGGTCGATGTCGTCCATCCCCAGCCGAGATCCGGACGGCCCGTTCGCGCCGGCGTCGGTGCCACGCAGCACGCCGAGCAGTTGTCGCATCTCGTCGAGCGCCGCCCGGCCGGACTCCTCCAGCGTGAGCAGCGCGCCGCGCGCGATCTCCTGCTCGGGCGTGAGCGTGGACCGCGCGCCACCCGACATCAGATTCATCGTGGTGATGTGGTGCGAGACGGTGTCGTGCAGTTCCCGGGCGATCCGGCGCCGTTCCTCGGTCACCGCCCGCTCCGCGAGCAGCTGTCGATTGAGGGCGAGCTGGTTCTGCCACTTGGCCACGCCGATGCCGACCGCGACCACCAGCACCGTGGCCGCCGTGTCGGCGAGGACGGGCGACAGTACACCGTCCCCGATGCGCACGGCCCGCAACACCTGCACCGCCACACAGGCACAGGCGGCGATCGCGGTGTCCCGGGTCCCGCGATGGCGGGCCACCGTGTACAGCGCGAACACCATCGCGCCGCCGTAGGAGTGCGAACTCGGCGTGACCGCCAAGAGGAAGGCCACCTGGAAAAAGACCGTGGCCGCGAGGACCCACACGGGGTACCGCCGGCGCAACAGCAGGCACACGGAGCCCAGCACCGCCAACAGGATCCCGAGCGGCGTCACCCCGGTACTGCCGGCACTTTCGGGCGCGACGTAGTTGAGTACGTCCCCGGCGCAGGCGAACAGCGCGATCAGCACATCGTTGCGCACGGCCCGAACGGTCACCAGGTCGCGCCAATGCCGGGGCAGCGGCTCCGGGTGCGGGCTCGCCGCAGCGCCGGTGCCGGGCGCTTCCGCCGAGACCGCCTGTGGGTGGTGGAACCCCATCGTCGGTCTCCCTCGCTGCCGATCGGTGCCGCGAAATATACCCGCCGGCTCGCCCGGAAGCGGTTTCGAAGACATCGGAGGAGCCGTCATGGACCGTCCGCCCCTCCGCCCGCCGCCGTTCACTCCACGCCCCTCCCCCACAAGACCGGGCCTCGCCCGCGGACACGAGAGGTCCGCGGGCGAGCCCGGTCCGGCCGGTCCCCCGGCCATTCCTTCCGGCTATTCCTTGGCGCCGACCGCGTCGATCGGTTCCACGCGCAGGAGTCGTCGGGTGACCGGCGCGACCGCGAGTGGGGCCAGCAGCAGGGCGGCGGCGCTGATCCCGAGCAGCAGTGGGATCGGTACATAGGGGGTGCTCTCGCCGAAGGCGGCCTTGCCGAACGGGACGAGGGTGACCAGCGCGATGGCCAGGCCGAGGGCGAGACCGATCACGCCGACCAGTACCGCCTCGCCGCGCATCACGCCGCGCACCTGGGCGTGGGTGCTGCCGATCATCCGCATCAGGCCGAGTTCCCGACGTCGGGCGAGGGTGGACACGACCATCGTGTTGACCGCGGCGATCGTGGCGAAGCCGGCCAGGATCACCAGCATCACCTGGTTCGTCCACTTGTTGGTCTCGCGGGCCTGGTCGCGTTCCGCGGCGTATCCGGCCCGGTCCGACACCGAGGTGTCGGGGTGTCGCCCGGTCACCTTGGTGAGCGCGGCGTCCACGGCGGCGGGGTCGGCCCCGTCGGCGAAGCGGACGAGCAGGCGGCCGTCCAGGGCGGCGTCGACGTGGTGTTCCACGGCGGCGCGCGAAAGGGTGACCACGGCGGTGCCCAGGCCCCGGTCGTAGGTGGCCACGAGCACGGGCTTGATCCTGGTGCCGTCGCCGAGGCGCATCTCGACGGGCTTGCCGACGCGTGCCTTGACGGTGTCGGCGGTGAGCCGGTCCATGGCGACCGCGCCGCCGGGCGGCTGTGCGGCGCCGGGGCGCAGGGCTTGCATGTCGCCCTTGCGTACGCCCAGGTCCAGAACCCGGGCGAGGTCGCTGTCGGTGCCGCCGACGGCCTGTGTCGGGAACTTCTCCAGCCGGTCCGACGTGGACATGACCACGCTGGTGGTCAGGATCGAGGTCACCGCGTCGACTCCGGGCACCCGGGCGACGTCGCCGGCGGTACGGGCCGGGAACCCGGGTCCGGTGACCACGCGGTCGGCGGTCAGGGCGGCCTGGGCCTGCTTCTCGCTGTAGTGGTCCTGCGCGGCGAACATGAACATCAGCGTGCTCGCGAAGGCGACGGTCAGCGTGATCGGGGTGATCGCGGAGGCGAGCCGGCGCGAATTGGCGCGGGCGTTGTCGAAGGCGAGTTGTCCGGGGACGCCGAACAGGCGCAGCAGGAGTCCCGTCAGCCGGACGAACAGGTGCGCGACGAGTGGGCCGAGCAGGCCGATGCCGAGCATGAACAGCATGATCACGCCGCTCGCCGCAGCGACCGCCTGATCACCGCTCACCTTCATCGCGAGTCCGGACAGGGCCGCGGCGCCGGCGATCGAGACGATGCCGAGCACGAGTCGGAACCAGCCGACCCGGGCGCGCTCGATGCCGGCCTCGCCGAGTGCCTCGGTGGGCTTGGTGCGGGCACTGGCCCGGGCTGCGATGAGCCCGGCCAGGACCGCGGACAGGATGCCCGCGCCGACCGCGGCGAGCATCGGGATCGGGCCGATCGACAGGGTCACCCCGTCCTCGACCATGCCGCGGTCGACCATCCGGTCGAACCACCATCGGGCGAGCAGTGTCCCGGGCAGCAGTCCGGCCAGGCCGGCGACCAGGGCCACGAATCCGGCCTCGGTGGAGATCGTCCGGCGGATCTGCCAGGGCGTGGCCCCCACGGCGCGCAGCAGCGCGAAGTCGCGGCGCCGCTGGGCCACGGACAGCGTGGTGGCGCCGGCGACGACGAACACGGAGACCATGGCGACGACGCCGCCGAAGGATCCGCCGACCGCGACGAGCATCTCCTTGGTGTCGCCCAGGCGGGGGTGTTCGACCTCGCCGCGCCCGTCGCCGGTGCGGACCTGGACGCCGGTGTCCCCGAGCGCCTTGCGCAGGTCGCCGGCGACCTTGCCGGTGGAGGCGCCGTCGGTGAGGAGTACGCCGAACGCGGTCACCTTGCCCGGGTTCCCGGCGAGCCGGGGTGCCTCGGAGTCGGCGACGTAGAGCCGGGCGCCCCGGCCGGGAGCGACGGCGGTGATCCGCAGGTCGGCCTCGCCCGAGGGCGTGCTCACCCGCAGCGTGCCGCCGGGGGCGGCGCCGTTGCCGGCGCGGGCCGCGGCCTCGGTGGTCAGCACCACCTCGCCGGGACGCGGCGCCGCGCCGCCCTGCGGGGTGCCGGCCAGGCGCGCGGTGGACCACGGGTGCGCGTCGAGCACGGCGGAGGAGGTCTGCGCGGGGAAGGTGAGGTCGGGCAGGACGGCGGCGACGCCGGGCACCGCGGCGATGCGCGCGGCCAGTCCCGCGTCGATCCGGGCCCGCTCGGGCAGGGCGACCGAGACCTCCTCCTTGTCCTCGCCGCTGCCGAAGGTCTTGTGCACGCTGTTCTGGCCGGCGACCACGATCGGGGTGTCGGCGTAGCGGCCGGGCGGCACGTGGGCGCGCAGGCCGCTCTCCAGGAAGATCCCGCACATCGTCACGAGCGTGGCGGCGAACAGCAGGGCGACGAACGAGCCGATGAAGGACGCGGGGCGAAACCGCACGGAGGTGCGGGCGAGTCCGTTGGTGCGCGGCATCAGGCGGCCCGCTCCCGCGTGCGCACCGGCTGTGCCAGGGCGACCATGCGCGCGGCGACCGCCTCGGGGGTGGGCGCGTGCAGGTGGCCGGCGAGGTGCCCGGCGGCGAGGAAGACGACGCGGTCGGCGTAGGAGGCGGCGACCGGGTCGTGGGTGACCATCACGATGGTGGCACCGGTGTCGTCCACGGCCCGGCGCAGCAGCGACAACACGTCGGCGGCCGTGCTGCTGTCGAGCGCGCCGGTGGGCTCGTCGGCGAACAGCACGTCGGGGCGGGTGACCAGGGCGCGGGCGATGGCGACCCGCTGCTGCTGGCCGCCGGAGAGCTGGGAGGGGCGGCGACCGGCGTGCTCGTGCAGTCCGACCAGGGACAACACCTCGGCCGCGCGCCGCCGGTCGGCGCGTTCGCCCGCGAGTCGCAGCGGCAGCAGTACGTTCTTCTCGACGGTCAACGAGGGCAGCAGGTTGAACGCCTGGAAGACGAAGCCCAGACGGGTACGGCGCAGCCGGGTGAGCTGGTTCTCGTTCATCGCGGTCAGGTCGTCGTCGCCCAGCAGCACCCGGCCCGAGCCCGGCTTGTCGAGTCCGGCGGCGCAGTGCAGGAAGGTGCTCTTGCCCGAGCCGGACGGGCCCATGACCGCGGTGAAGCTGCCCTTGGGGATGCTCAGGTCGATGCCGCGCAGCGCGTGCGTGGTCTGCGAGCCGCTCCCGTAGGTCTTGGTGATCCCTTCGAGCCGGACGGCCGGTGGGCCGCCCATGCCGTGTGCGGGCGGGCTCGGCGGTGCGAGCCGACTCTGCTGTCCCGGGTAGGGGGAGTATCCGGGGTGCTCCGGGTGCTCCGGGTGCTCCGGGTGCTCCGGGTATCCCGGATGGCCCTGCTGTCCCGGGTGGCCGATGGGTGGTATCCGGTCCGGGCGCGGGGACGCGACGGGCCCCGTGTTCGCCCGACGGTCGCCTCGTTTGCCTCGCCCGAACATGGTGCCTCCCGATGGGTTCCGACCTGCGAGAAAATCAACGCCGCGGACGCCATGGGGCGTGCGGCGACGGGATGTGCGCATGCCGAACCGGGTGTGGGTCGATCCCACTCCGGTCGTGCGTCGACCCCTGCGGTTCGTGGGTCCGACAGCGCCGCCACGGCGAGGTCGAACGCGTGTGGGCCGGGGGCCCGATCGACGAAGCGAACCGCCCCCGCGTTCCGTGTTCTCCACACTGCCAGGGCTTTTCCGGCCCGCCGTCGTACGGCGGGACGAGAATTCCGAGCGCAGGCGGTACCGGGGTACTGGTACTCGGCTCGGGCCGCGGCGCGCGCGTGCGGGGCGTATGCGGCCCTTCGGCGTCGCGTCGCTCGGGGGAACACGTCCTCGGCGTCGCGTCGCCGGGGAGAACACGTCGAGCCTCTCGGGCACGTGGATCGAAGTGCCCGAGAGGCTCGGGGAGTTGACGCGCCACATCCGCTCGACGCCGACACCGCCACACCGACCGGGGTCGGAGCGTCGCGCCGCGTGCGCCGATCGCGCCGCCGGGTCAGGCGCGCGGGCGGACGACCCTCACCCGGGTGACCCCGAGCAGGCCGGCCAGCGGCACCTTGGCGGTGGTCTGCTCCGGGCTCACCACGAGACCCTGGGAGCGGATCCGTTCCAGCAGGTGTTCGGCCAGGGGCACGATCAGGTGTCGGCCCCGGCAGCGCTCGTTGACGTGGCCGAAGGGGAGGTAACCCGGCTGGTTCTCCGCGTCCAGGTCCTGCCAGCGCCGCGGTCGGAACTCGTCCGGGTCGTCCCACAGATCGGGATCGCGGTGGCTGAGCAGCGGGAGCAGCAGCACGTCGTCGTTCGGACCGATCCGGGGGTCCAGGGCGGGAAACTCGCCGGACGCCACGCGCAGGATGTTCCACGACGGGGGCAACAACCGGAGCGCCTCCAGCACGATGTGCCGGTTCGACGCGTCCGGGTCGAAGGGCGAGCCGAGCCACAGCGCGTTGGCGACCAGCGCGGACACGCCCAGGCACACCGGTGCGGCGACTCGTCGGTACAGGCCCATGGCGTAGTGCCGATCGTCGGCGGCGGCCGCGGCGGTTCGGAGCGCCAGGTGTGACATGGACGCTTCGGGGCCGGGCCTGCCGGGCCATGCCGCACTGGCTCGGACCGCCGCGCGGGCCACCACGGGTGCCGTTTCGAGTCGAGGATCGGTAAGCAGGCGGAACCTCGAGGGTTCCGGACCGAAAAGCAGATCACGAAGATAGGCGTGGCCCGCGCGCGGCCAGATTCCGGAAAGATCGATCGAATCGGGACTCGGCTTCCGCAATGCGTCGCGAACGTCCCGCGAGATCGCGTGCAGCATGTCGTTCGCTTCCGCCCGGGCAATTGATCTTCCCTGGAGTGGCTTGAAAGTGGGCCGCTCGAATTCGTGGGCGGACCTGCTCCCCAGCAGTTTGTCCATGACGGTCGGGTCGGCGACTCCGACGGTGTCGGCCTCGAGGCGAAAAACCTTCGCTCCGCGCCGATCGCGAAGGAGTTCCTCGATCTTCGGCGAGAAAACCGTGACCCGCGCACGCCCGACCGTATCGGAACGACTCATCGACGCTCTCCACAAGGCTCGACGCTGTCCACAAGGCTCGACGCTCCCCGCACGGCGGGCGTCCCGCGCCCGGTGCGGCCGGATGTACGGCCGCACCGGGCGCGGGACCGGACTGCGAACCGACGCTGCTTCGGGTCGAGGCGGCGCTACCGCAAAGGTGTCGATCGTGCGGCGGAAGCGGGCACCACCCGCGGCGGTTCGATGATCATCCGATTCGCGAACGTGTTCCGATCAGCTGTACCAGATGAACCAAGTGGCGGACTTCAGGCTCTTCTCGGTCCTGAACCTCTTGGAGAAAGAGTTGACGATCTTCGTCACGACAACCTCCAGGTGACTTGTGAACCGGCCGAGTCGCATACGTGACTCGGGCGGGCCGGGGCGATAATCCATCGCTGGAGAATCCGACTTTCTGATTCTCGTCGCCTTGGAAGTGAATCCCCGACACGAAAGGCACGTCAATGTGACGTGGATCACAGATCAAAAACACGCACATATTCCTCACACGAACCAGGAAAACGAGCGTTTGCCGATCTTGCCGCCCACGGAAAGCGGATCTTCCACCGACTCGAAAGGCGGGTGCGAATATATATACTCCGGGCAAACACCTACTCCGGGCAAAGAATTCACCGACCCGCGTCGGCGACGTCCCGCCGCGTCGACCGGGCCCGGGGCTCGGGACCGGGCCGCCGACCGCACACGTGCCGACGTGCGGTCGTGTTTGTGGTAGGCCTTGCGTGGGACGGCCGCCGGATACGCCGACCGGGATCGCTTTTTGTAGGATTCCCACAACATAGCGGCGCCGGGATGCGTGGAGCGGCACATTGATGTACCCGGCCTTCATCGGACAGGGTGGGAGTAGGTGGAGGCGGCGCTCCGGGACCGGGACGTCGCCTTCTGTGCGTGGGTATTCGGGAGGATCAACCGGTGTTCAGTCGTGTCGCCATCGTCAACCGTGGAGAGGCCGCCATGCGGCTCATCCACGCCGTCCGGGATCTTTCGGCGGAAACCGGGACGCGGGTCGAGACGATCGCCCTGTACACCGACTCCGATCGCGACGCGACCTTCGTGCGCGAGGCGGACGTCGCCTACCCGCTGGGCCCCGCCTCGGCCCGGCCGTATCTCGACCACGCCGTCCTGGAGCGGGCCCTGGTGGAGACCGGGGCGGACGCCGCCTGGGTCGGCTGGGGCTTCGTGGCCGAGGACCCGGCGTTCGCCGAGTTGTGCGAGCGGATCGGCGTCGCCTTCGTCGGCCCGAGCGCCGAGGCGATGCGCCGGCTCGGTGACAAGATCGGCGCGAAGCTGATCGCCGAGGAGGTCGGCGTCCCGGTCGCACCGTGGAGCCGGGGCGAGGTGGCGACCCTCGACGACGCGCTGCGCGCCGGCGACGAGATCGGCTACCCCCTGATGCTCAAGGCCACCGCCGGCGGCGGCGGGCGCGGCATCCGCATGGTCGCCTCGGGTGCCGACCTGGCCGACGCCTACGTGCGCACCGGCCAGGAGGCGCTGCGCGCGTTCGGCTCCGGCGTGATGTTCCTGGAGCGCCTGGTCACCGGGGCCCGGCACGTCGAGGTCCAGGTCATCGCCGACGGACAGGGCACCGCGTGGGCGCTCGGCGTCCGCGACTGCTCGGTACAGC
Source organism: Embleya sp. NPDC001921 (assembly GCF_053594475.1). NCBI lineage: Bacteria > Bacillati > Actinomycetota > Actinomycetes > Kitasatosporales > Streptomycetaceae > Embleya > Embleya sp. NPDC001921. The sequence goes on along the minus strand of NZ_JBSFEO010000024.1, from coordinate 3,397 downwards.
GACGCAACCAGAAGATCATCGAGGAGTCCGCCTCCCCGGTCCTGAGCCCCGAACAGATCGCCGAGCTGAAGGCGTCGGCGGAGCGACTCGCGCTGGCCGTCGACTACCGCGGCGCGGCGACCGTCGAATTCCTCTACCACCCCGGCGAGAAGCTGTTCGCGTTCCTCGAGGTCAACACCCGCCTCCAGGTCGAGCACCCGATCACCGAGATCACCACCGGCACCGACCTGGTCCGCCTGCAACTGCACGTGGCGAACGGCGGGAAGCTGGACGGCCCCCGCCCGGTCGAGGCGGGCCACGCCGTCGAGGCGCGACTCAACGCCGAGGACCCGGACCGCGACTTCGCCCCCTCGCCCGGCCGCATCACCCGGCTCGTGCTGCCCGCCGGCCCCGGCATCCGGGTGGACACCGGCGTCGGCGAGGGCGACACCATCCCGGCCGACTTCGACTCGATGATCGCCAAGATCATCGCCTACGGCCGCGACCGCGAGCAGGCGCTCGGCCGGCTGCGTCGGGCGATGGCCGAGACCACCGTCATCATCGAGGGCGGCGCGACCAACAAGAGCTTCGTGATCGACTTGCTCGACCAGCCCGAGGTGATCGACGCGAGCGCCGACACCGGCTGGATCGACCGCGTGCGCGCCCAAGGCCGTCTGGTCACCCACCGGCACTCCGCGGTCGCCCTGGCCGCGGCCGCGATCGAGGCCTACCGGGACGAGGAGGAGGTCAGCCGCCGCCGACTGCTGACCACCGCGCGCGGCGGGCGTCCGCAGGTGCGCCACGAAAGCGGCCGTCCGCTGGAGCTGCGACTGCGCGGCGTCGATTACCGCGTGAGCGTCGCCCGCGTGGGCCACAAGCGTTTCCGCGTCGGCGTCTCCGGCGGCGGCGACGTGCACCCGGCGGACGTCGAGCTCGAGCGCTTCGACGCGCACAGCGGCCGGATCGTGGTCAACGGGCACCGCTTCCGCCTGGTCTCCGCCACGCACGGCCCGATCCACCTGGTCGAGGTCGACGGCGTCACCCACCGGATCAGCCGCGACGAGGGCGGCGTCGTCCGCTCCCCCGCGCCCGCGCTGGTGGTCGCGACACCGCTGTCGGTCGGCGACAAGGTCGAGTCCGGCGCGCCCATCCTGGTGCTGGAGAGCATGAAGATGGAGACGGTGCTGCGCGCGCCGTTCCGGGCCCGGGTACGCGAATGCCCGGTGTCGGTGGGCAGCCAGGTCGAGACCGGCACGCCGCTGATGCGCCTGGAGCCGCTCGCCGACGAGGCCCCCGACGAGGAGACCGCGGGCGCCGTGCGCAGCGTCGAGATCGACCTGCCGGCCGAGCCGATCGACGCGTCGGCCGTCGAGCGGGTCGAGCGCGGCCTCGCGGACCTGCGCGGCCTGCTGCTGGGCTTCGACGTCGACCCGCAGGACCGGGCCCGCGTCCTGTCCGCGTATCCCGCCGCCCGGGCCGAACTCGGCGGCCGGCCGCTGCCGGGCGAAGTGGACCTGCTGACCGTGTTCGCCGACCTGTCGGAACTCAGCCGCAACACCTCGGGCGGTGAACTCGACGTCGAGCCCGGCAGCCCGGTACACAGCCCGCGCGAGTACTTCCACAGCTACCTGCAGAGCCTCGACGTCGAACGCGCGGGCGTCACCGAGGGCTTCCAGGCCAAGCTCCGGCGCATGCTCGGGCACTACGGCATCACCGACCTGGACCGCACACCGGAGCTGGAGGCCGCGGTCTTCCGGATCTTCCTGGCTCAACAGCGGATGTCGACCGACGTCGCCATCGTCTCCGAGGTACTGCGCCGGTGGCTGGCCGGCGCGCCGCCGGCCGAACCGCTGCGCGAGCGGGCCGGATTGACCCTGGAGCGCCTGGTCGAGGCCACCCAGGTGCGCTTCCCGGCGGTCTCGGACCTGGCCCGCGGCGTGGTGTGGCGCTGGTTCGCCCAGCCGCTGCTGCGCCGCAACCGGGCGAAGGCGTACGCCGCGGTGCGCAACGACCTGCGGCATCTGGACGAGCACCCGGACGCGCCGGACCGCGCCGAGCGCATCCAGGCCATGGTGGCCGTAGCCGAGCCGCTGGTGCGGCTGATCGGCCGGCGGAGCGGGCGGCCCGGGTGGGATCACGGGCCGCTGCTGGAGGTGTTGACCCGGCGCTACTACGGCAACCGCGGACTGTCCGAGGTGACCGCGTCCGAGCGGGCCGGCTGCAGGTTCGTCACCGCCGAGCACACCGGTACCAGCCGGGTGACCCGCCTGGTCACCACCGCCGTCGACATCGCCGCACTGCCCGACGCCATCGGCGCGGTCGGCGCGTTCGCCGCAGACGTCGCCGAACGCGGCCTGGTCGCCGACCTGTACGTCACGTGGGAGGACCAGCCGGACGCCGACACGATGGCGGCGCGGCTCGGCGAGATCCTGGCCGGGCAGCCGCTGCCGGCGGGCGTCGCCCGGATCACCACCACCGTGGTGGGCGCCGGCGGCGCGGTGATGCACCACCACTTCACCTTCCGTCCGGACGGCGCGGGCTTCGCCGAGGACCGACTGATCCGCGGCCTGCACCCGCAGATCGCGCGACGCCTGCAACTGGAGCGGCTGCGCGAGTTCGACCTCACCCGGCTGCCCACCGCGGACGAGGAGATCCACCTGTTCAAGGCCGTCGCGAAGAGCAACCCGGCCGACGAACGGCTGTTCGCGATGTGCCAGATCCGCGACCTCACGCCGCTGCGCGAGGCGGACGGCCGGCTGGTCGCGCTGCCCGCGGTGGAGGACGCGGTCACCGCGTGCATGGACGCGATCCGCAACATCCAGGCGCAACGCCCGCAGAACAAGCGGTTCGACACCAACCGGATCATGATGTACGTCTGGCCGTCGACCGATGTGACCACCGAGGAACTCGACACCCTGGTCCAGCGCATCCTGCCGACCACGGCGGGCGCCGGACTGGAGGAGGTCCAGTTCCTGGCCCGTCGGCGCACGAGCGCGGGCGAGATGACCGAGGTCGCCGTGCGGATCACCCTCGACCCCGGCCACGGCGCGGGCGTGCACGTCGGCGAGCCGTCGACGGAGCCGGTGCTGCCGCTGGACGAGTACCGCCAGAAGGTGCTGCGCGCGGCCCGACGCGGCAACGTCTACCCGTACGAACTGACCGGCCTGCTCGCCGGGACCGAGGGCGGCTTCGTCGAGCACGACCTCGACGAACACGGCGCGCTGGTGCCGGTGGACCGGCTCAGGGGCGGCAACACCGCGGCGATCGTCGCGGGCGTGGTCACCACCCCCACCGAGCGCCACCCCGAAGGCGTCACCCGCGTCGTGCTGCTCGGGGATCCGACGAAGGCGTTGGGTGCGTTGTCGGAGCCGGAGTGCCGTCGGGTGATCGCCGCGCTGGACCTGGCCGAGCGCATGCG